>DAOVHK010000123.1 GCA_030671905.1 Clostridia bacterium
AAAGAAAGAAAGGAAGAGAGAGAGATTTGGTTTTATAGGGCGAAAGACGGTCGAGGAAAGATATTCGGTTAAAGTTAATGGCCCTAAACTTCTTGAAATTTTACAGAAGGTTAATGAAATGTAACTCCAGAGCGATAGATTTCTGCCCCGATGAATCGGGACGCTTTGCTGCTACAACTCAGGAGTCTCCTCTCCCCTTTGGGGAGAGGGTTAGGGTGAGGGGAATTGAGAAGAATCAAAGTACTACATATTATTACTCGTTTAATATTGGGCGGGGCACAGGAGAATACGATATTTACCGTTTGGGGCTTAAATAAGAGCGACTATTATAAGGTAGAATTAGCCACAGGACCGCCAATCGGGCCGGAAGGAAGTCTAATAGAGGAGGCTGAAAAGAGAGGAATTAAGTTAACAATAGTACCCCATATGAGAAGAGAAATTAATCTTTTTCGAGACGTCTTAGCCTTTATTGAACTATATCTTTTGATTAGAAAAGGAAAGTATACAATAGTCCATACTCATAGCTCTAAAGCCGGTATTCTGGGCCGATTAGCAGCCAAGATGGCAGGTGTGAAGATAATAATTCACAGTATTCATGGTTTGCCTTTCTTTGAGTATCAGAACAGATTCTTAAATTACATCTACATTTTATGTGAAAGGTTCGCCGCCTTTTTTACCGACAGGCTAATTTCTGTATGTGATGCAATGGCGAGAAAGGCAATAGCAGCTGGCGTGGCTAAGGAGGACAAATTTAGAACCATCTATAGTGGCATAGAACTGGAACATTATTCTAATAGTGACATTTCAATAGCTGAAAAGCAAAAGGAGTTGAATTTGGACCCTGATGTTCCAGTTGTAGGAAATATATCTCGCCTCTTTGACCTTAAAGGTCATAATTATCTTCTGGAAGCTGCTTCTCAAGTGGTGGAGGTCTTTCCGAAAGCGAAGTTCCTGTTAGTGGGGGATGGCATTTTAAGAGAGAGATTGGTATGCCAGGCAGAGGATTTGAAAATAAGAGATAATATTGTGTTCACTGGACTTGTAGAACGAAAAGAGATTCCCAAACTAATATCAGTTATGGATGTCATTGTTCATACATCATTGAGAGAGGGGCTTCCCCGGGTCTTGCCGGAAGCGTTAGCAATGGCTAAGCCAGTTATAGCATTTGAAATAGATGGAATGCCCGAGATAATAAGAGATGGAGAGAATGGTTACCTAATTCCTCCCAAGGATTCAAGAAAGTTAGCTAACTCTATTATCCATCTTTTGAAGGATAGAGAAAAAGCAAGAAGAATGGGAGAAGCTGGACGAGGCATGGTGGCTCCTGCTTTTGAGCTGGAAGTAATGCTGGAGCGCATCAGTGGCGTTTATAAGGAGTCAATTCAACAAAGAGGTGTCTCTTAAATGGTGGCATTAGTCACTGGAGGAGCTGGTTTCATTGGTTCACACATAGCTGAACAACTTCTTAAAATAGGGAATAGAGTTTTGGTGATTGACGACCTTTCCACCGGGAAGAGGGAGAATATCAGCCATCTGGAAGGAGACGAAAAATTTTCGTTTATTCAAGACACTATCTTGAATGAGCCACTAATGGAAAGATTAGTCGACGAGTGTGATATAATCTACCATCTGGCAGCTGCTGTGGGTGTGGAGTTTATCATTGGCAATCCCATAAGGTCAATAGAAATTAACGTGCTGGGGACAGAGATAGTCCTGAGGCTGGCAGAGAAGAATAAAAAGAAGGTAATAATTACTTCATCCTCAGAAATCTATGGCAAAAATCAGAAGGAAGTTTTTACAGAAAGTGATGGTAGGGTATTAGGAACAACACTTACCCATAGGTGGAGTTATTCCTGCAGTAAAGCTTTAGGTGAATTTTTAGCTTTAGCCTATTGGCGGGAGAAGCGCTTGCCGGTGACAATAGTAAGACTTTTCAACACCTGTGGTCCCAGGCAAACGGGGAACTATGGGATGGTTGTGCCCAGATTTATTGAACAGGCAATTTCTGGAAAGCCTATTACTATCTATGGCGATGGAAATCAGACCAGAAGTTTCGCTTATGTAGGCGATATTGTAAATGGAATGGTTAACTTAGCTAACCATCCTGAAGCAGTAGGAGAAATCTTTAACATGGGAGGTGAACAGGAGATTGCCATTTCTGATTTGGCCAAAAAGGTAAAGAGACTCACCAAAAGTAATTCGGAGATAATTTACCTACCCTACGAAGAGGTCTATGGAGAAGGCTTTGAAGATATGAGACATCGCATACCCGATACTACTAAGTTACGCAATCTAATTGGTTATGTACCGAGGGTGAGATTGGATGATGCTCTCAAAAAAACTATTGAATACCATAGAGACAAGAAGAAGGTGGAAATTTATCGCTAAAGAAAGGAGGTTTGATTAAAAATGTGGAGTCTTATCTATTTGTATGTATTTTGTTTTTCCCTTTTGTTAAGCCTATTATTGGCGCCCTGGGCAAAGAGGTTAGCCATTAAGTTCAAAGTTCTGGACTATCCCGGAGAGAGAAAGTTACAAGATAAACCGATGCCTTTATTAGGTGGGCTGGCAATCTTTCTCGCCTTTCTTATTACCATAGTAGTAAACATTCTTATTCTACTCATAGTAAAGTCGAGCCCGGGATTTCTCAATCTTTTTCCCAACGCCCTTAGTTCGATTCTTATGAGGAACCTACCCAGGTTTTTAAAACTCTTGCCACAATTAATCGGTATCCTAATGGGAGGGGCTGTCATACTTCTATTAGGCTTGATAGACGATATAAAAGGCTTAAGACCAGAGACCAAAATTTTGGGTCAGGTCCTGGTAATTTTACCCCTCATTATGCTGGGAGTCAGGATTACGCTGTTTATACCAAGTTTTTTTATCAGTAGCCTGATAACTCTCCTGTGGATGGTGGCTATCATCAATGCTTTCAATCTTTTGGACAATATGGACGGCTTAACTACAGGTGTGGGGCTTATAGCCTGTTTCATCTTCTTTATAGTAACCTCTCAGCAACAACAGACTTTCACCAGTATTGCCATTCTTGCTTTTGCCGGTGCACTCTTGGGGTTTCTTCGTTACAATTTTAATCCGGCGAAGATATTTTTAGGTGATGCAGGAAGTATGTTCATTGGTTATATGCTGGCTGTTTTGACAATAACCACTTCCTACTATAGGGAAGGTTTTCCCACTCATTTGCCAGTAGTTATGCCCATCTTGATATTGGCAGTCCCCATCTTTGATACACTCTCAGTTATTTCAATAAGGATTAAGAGAAAAGAACCGATATTTGGTGGAGATAAAAATCACTTTTCTCATCGTTTAGTCGCGTTAGGATTCAGTCAAAGAGGGGCTGTCCTTTTTATCTATTTAATAACCTTCTGTTTAGGAATTACAGCCACCCTGCTTACCCAGGTAAATATTTTGGGAGGGATTATTATTTTTATTCAGGCAGCGCTTGTTCTATCCATTATTACTCTTTTGGCGAGTGTGGCAAAAAGAGAAAGGTTAAAGTAGAACTTGACCGGGCACTATTTTGTAGCGGCAAAGCCCTATCATTGCGATCCCGATTAAAAATCGGGATTTTCCCGATTTTCCATTGGGAACATTTGTAGATTATCCCTTCATCTTTAGAATCCTGAGAGGTAGGAATATGTTTTCTAACGTTATAGAACTCTATCGCTGTCGGGCATTAATTATGAGTCTCGTCTTAAAAGAAGTGAAACTTCGCTATCTGGGTTCAGTCTTGGGATTCCTCTGGACATTTCTAAATCCTCTTCTATTAATGTGTGTCTATACAATCGTATTCTCTATCTTTTTTAGAATTAAAGTTGAGAGCTATCCCGTATTCTTATTTTGTGGGCTTATTCCCTGGGTATGGTTCTCTACTTCAATTTTGGAGGGAGCAGACTCTATAATCAGGGGTAGTGATCTGATAACGAGAGTGTTATTTCCTCCGCAAGTCCTTCCCACTGTAACTGTCTTTTCCAACATGATAAATTTTGTTTTCAGCCTTCCCTTACTATTTATTTTCCTTCTGTTTTTTAAGGTCAAGATTGGTATTGCCTTAATTGCCCTGCCAATAATTATGATAATCCAGGCTGTTTTTACCATGGGGTTAGTTTTGATGGTCTCTGCTCTAAATGTCCATTTTCGAGATATTCAACATATCCTTAACAATCTAATTATAGTGTGGTTTTTTGCTACGCCGATTGTGTATCCTACGACTTCAATATCAGCGAATCTTAGGTTTATATCCCATATAAACCCTATGGCGACATTAATTAAAGCTTATCGGGACATCCTATTTTACAGACAGTTTCCCAACTGGCTCCTTCTGGGAATTACACTGTGTTTTGGATTTTTAGTATTCTTTTTAGGGAATTTGGTATTCAATAGATATAAA
>DAOVHK010000174.1 GCA_030671905.1 Clostridia bacterium
GAGACGCAAGGAGCAGGAATAGACTTATTGCTGAGAATCACTTTGATTCCATTTCCGGATAATACTTCAGCGATTAGCAAAGCATATTTCTCAGCAAGAAAACGATTATCATACCCCACAACCACCCCTTGTGGCTTGTTACCTGTCGCTTTTTCCTTTAGGTAGTCTGCTATCGCCTGAGCAACGATTCTCACATTATCGAATGTGAAATCATCAGCAATAACTCCTCTCCATCCATCTGTGCCAAACTTAATTTTTACCATACCACCACTTTGCTACAGCTTCTGCGGGTTCAATGAACCCAGCCCCTACACAGGGGCGGGGTGAATCAAACCCCTACGTGTATTTTCTTAATTTGGGGGCTCTTCTTAACTTCTCCACTAATTTCTTAACCTGTTGGCCCTTTCCTTTGGGAAAGACCAGGGTAACATCTTCTGTAGAGATAATAATAAGGTCGGATACGCCAATTGCAGATAACAGTCCTTTCTTGTTTACCATTATACAGTTTCGACTGTCTATCGTTGAAACTCTACCCATAATAGCATTCTTCTTTTTGCCACGTAAAAGAAATTTATCCAGCGACTCCCAGGAACCTAAATCCTCCCAGGAGAAATCGGCAGGAATGAGAAGACTATTCTTTGCTTTCTCCATTATCCCGTAATCAATAGAAACATTAGGCAATCCAGGATACAATTTACTTATGTTCTTTGAAGAAATCACTTGCAATTTCTGGTAGAGGGAAGGCATATATTTCCCTATTGCCTCCAGAATTACTGACTTCTTCCACACAAACATTCCACTATTCCAGAAAAATCTGCCCGTTTTAAGGAACCTTTCGGCTTTCTTCTTATCCGGCTTCTCTACAAATCTTTTGACCCTAAACACCTGTCGCTTCTCTCTATTCCCTGTCTCTATGTATCCATAACCAGTTGCCGGGTATGTTGGTTTAATACCAATAGTAATTAGATTTTCCGTTTCTTTAGCAAGAGTAACTGCCTTTTTCAAAGTATCCAGGAATTTTCCTCGAGGTGTAATTATATGGTCTGCCGGCAAAACAACCATAACCGCATCTTCTTTAATCATTTTCGCCACCAGGCCAATACAGGGAGCAGTATTTCTACCTACTGGCTCAGAGATTATGTTTTTTCTGGGCAGCTGGGGAAGATGGCGCTCAATGGTCCTCGCCAGGGAACGCCGTGTTACCACAAGGATATCTCGAGGAGGAATAAGTGGTTGAATTCTCTCTACAGTTTCCTGCAAAAGACTCTTCTTTTCAGTGAGCGAAAGGAGTTGTTTGGGAAATTTCTCTCTACTTAACGGCCAGAACCTCTCCCCTTTTCCCCCTGCCATAATCACAGCTTTAACAACCATTTTCATCCCCTACCCCCTTACATCTACTGTTCCCTAAAAAAATCTATTGTCTTTTTCAATCCTTCTCTAAAATTTACTTCTGCCTTCCAGCCAAGCTTTTGCTCCGCCTTCCCCACATCAAGAGAACTCCTCATTAACTCTCCAGCCCTGGAAGGTTTATACACTGCCTGTTTAGAGTATTGGGTCAGTTCTTTCATTTCTGAAAATAACTGATTCACCGAGGCGGATTTACTTGTCCCGATATTAAATATTTCGTTATCGCCATTTTCCAGACATAAAATATTTGCCTTCATTACATCTCCTACATAGACGTAATCGCGCACTTGTTCCCCATCGCCAAAAATATCGACCTCTTCATTATTAAGCAACCTCCCGGAAAAGATTGCCACAACTCCAGCTTCACCATAAGGGTCCTGCCGGGGACCATAGACATTTCCATAGCGAAGGGCAGTATATTTTAAACCATAGATTTTTTCATAAGCGGAAAGGTAACACTCCATGGCATACTTGCTTACGCCATAAGGAGAAACAGGAGAGATAGGAGAGTTTTCATCAGGAGAGACACTGCCACACTCACCGTAAATTACACCACCACTGGAAGCAAAGATTATCTTCTTAATTTTGTACTTTCGACAATTCTCTAAAATATTAAGAGAACCTTCTATATTAATCCGGGCATCAAAGGCAGGGTTGGCTATAGATTTTCTCACGTCAACCTGTGCTGCATGATGATTAACAATATCAATTCCTTCTTTGTTAAAAACCTCTTCCAGTGCCTTATCACAAATATCTAAATTGTAAAACTTAGCTTTCTTATTCAGATTCTCTTTCTTCCCAGATGATAAGTCATCTACGACAACAACTTCATATCCTTTCTCGATATAAGCATCAACAACATTAGACCCAATAAACCCCGCCCCTCCTGTCACTAATATCTTCATAACCTCAATCCTTTATTGCTTGTCGGTTTTCTTATCCTAGGAATAACCATAACCATAGCAAGGAGAAAATAGAATAGCATAACCACTTCCGAATCCCCAAAATTATATTGACTCAATCCGGCAATTAGAAAAGCCGTAAACGACCCCAGAAATCCCCAGGCAATCCCCTTAAAATATCCATCCTCCAATTCTTTGAAAATGTGAAACCCAACCTTATAAATAGTTATCAAAAGCCAGATAAATATACCCAATCCCAGCAAACCACTGTCAATAGCCATATCTATGAAATTGTTGTGGGCATGGCAGACCAACTGGCGACCCTTGGCTGGCTTATACTCTCGATAGACTATTCCAAAACCTTCCCAGCCTAGCCCTGTAATCGGATAATCTCTTATTATTCTCAGACTCCCCTGCCAAAAATAGATTCTATCGCCAACCGGCCGCTCAGACTTAAAAGTTCCCACCACCCTTTGAGTAACCCTGGAGGGA
>DAOVHK010000028.1 GCA_030671905.1 Clostridia bacterium
AAGCTGGGAATATAAGTTTTTAAGAACTGCTTTGAAGAGTGACCCGAGCATAGAACTTGTCTCTTTTATAATCCTGCGTAATCCTGAAAATATCTCTATAGTGCCGGAAAATCAGCTCTCCTTGATTCCTTTTCCTACGACAGAAATATTTACTAAACAGATATTCAACTTCGATTTACTTATATTTGAAAATTTTACCTATACTCGCTTCGGGATTCCCAAAAAGTATCTGGAGAACATTCGAAAATTCGTTATGGAAACAGGGGGAAGCTTTCTGATGATAGGTGGAGATAACTCCTTTGCCCGGGGAAGATATAAAGAGACGCCGGTTGAAGAGATATTGCCGGTGGAAATGGAGGAGGTAAAAGGAAACATTATTATAGACGGTAAGTTCAAAATGTTAACCAGAGAAGCCACGCATCCAATTCTGAGATTATCCGATAACCCGGGAGAGAATAGCCGGATATGGGCAAGGATGCCGGAGTTGGATGGCTGCAATCGTCTGTTAAAAGCAAAGCCTGATGCCATTGTTTTAGGAGTCCATCCTTTAATTAAGAATAAGTACGGAAATCTGGTAATACTTGCTATTTGGGAAAAAGGTAAAGGGAGGGTAATGAGTGTGGCTTCCAATAGTACTTGGAGATGGAGCTTTCAGGCTCGGGGAAGAGGCGGCACAGGTGCCTATTATGAACGGTTCTGGCGTCAAGCTGTTCACTGGCTGGTGAAATCTCCCCAACTAAAACTCGTCCATCTAAATACAGACAAGAAAACCTATGCAAAAGGGGAAGAGATTCTTTTATCTATCAGGGTGTTTAACAAATACTATAGGCCCAGTGAACATGCCCGGGTGTATGTAGAATTGGTAGACCCCTCAGGAAAGAGGATTGATTTAGGAAGCATCTCAGCAACAGATAGACGTGGGGAATATGGAACTAATTATTTAGCCGAGCGAAAAGGAAAGTATACATTTACTGCTACCGCCTGGGAAGGCTCGAAAGTTCTCGGCAGAGACACTGCTTTCTGTAAAGTGGCCATTCCTTCTGTGGAGTGGGAAAATGCTCAACTGAACGAGCCACTTTTAAGAGAACTCTCAGATTTAACTGAGGGAAAATATTTCCATATTAGTGGTATTGAATCGGAAAAGATAGTTTTACCTGAAGTAA
Organism: Clostridia bacterium; assembly: GCA_030671905.1. Taxonomy (GTDB): domain Bacteria; phylum UBA6262; class WVXT01; order WVXT01; family WVXT01; genus WVXT01. The sequence continues at coordinate 1,164 of DAOVHK010000028.1, forward strand.
AAAAGGCTGCTCCTGTAGTGAAGAGAGTAATAGCTGTGTGGAACAATCCTTTTATCTTTCTTCTTCTGTGTATATTGTTAGGTATAGAATGGTATATTCGCCGGAGAAGTGGGATGCTGTAAGAGGGGAAAATGATCGATGCCTATTTCCAATTGATTAGAATAATTGGCAAGGTCAAAAGATGGATAAGAATCAAAGGTTTAATTGAGGGAATTCTTTTGTCCTTTTCCATTTTCCTGGGATTGGTAATAGTTTTTAGCATTTTAGACTATTCAATTTCGTTTAATTCCACGGTGCGACTCTATTTTCTTAGAGGTCTTATTCTTTCTATTATTATTCTCTTAATAAAATTTATTGTTATTCCTTTACTTTCCTCTTTAACCGAGAATAAGATTGCCCTCAAAATTCAGAAAAGGTATCCTGCCTTAAGAGACGATTTAATAAATTCTATACAGCTCTTTCCCATAGCAAGATTGAGAGATGAAGTCTATGTATCTAAAGCACTGATTGGTGAACTTATTAGAAGGACTTCCCAAAAGGCGAAAATCGTTAACACTTTTAAGGTAGAAGATATAAAGCGTCTTAAGAAATTTTTCTTTATAAGTCTTTCAGTTTCTCTTATTTTCTCTTTTCTTCTCTTCTTTCCACCGCGTATTCTTTCCTTTTCACTTCCCCGGATTTTGAGGCCCTTAGATTATGAACAGGTGAATCGGTTGCTGCGGGTTACTCCAGGGAACGTAGAAGTGTTACACGGCGAAAGTCAGAAGATTGGAGTGGAGATTTTCCAAAGAGGAGGAACTCCCTACTTAATCTATAAGATTTCCGGAGGCAACTGGCAAAGAGCCAAAATGCTTAGAGAAGCATACTCAGAAGGAGAAACTCGTAAGTTCTCCTATAAATTCTCGAAGATTACTCAACCAATCGATTATTTTATTAAGTGGAAAGATTTGCGCACTCAAACTTACTCTATCAGTGTAGTCATCCTTCCGGAAGTAGGAGACGTTTCTGTCAAATACATCTATCCTTCCTATACAGGATTGCCTGAGTTGAAGATGGAGAAGACCAGCGGGAACCTTGAGGCACTACTGGGAACTCAAGTGCAAATGACTTTGAAGGCTAATAAGCCCATAAGGAAAGGGTTCCTTCTAACCGATGATGGAAAGAGACTACCCCTCAAAATTGAGAAAGATTTGTACTTGGAAGGGGGTTTAGTTTTCACTGGCGAGAGAGTTTACTGGGTGGAGGTGGAAGACACTCAGGGTTATACGAATCCCAGTCCAATTAAGCACTACATAAAGACGCTTCTCGACAATCCCCCTCAGATAAAGATTATTGCTCCTGGTTGCGATTTGACAGTTTCAGAGAAGAGCAAAGTTGAGCTTGCTTATGAGGCGAGCGATGACTTCGGACTAAGCCAGATAGACCTTGTATACCAGAAGTTAACAGGTGAAACTTACGATTCCATGAAGCCCGGGAGAATAAGAATTAAGCGATTCCAACCCTCGGTAGGTCAGAAACTACTCGATTACCAGTGGGAGATGGAAAAGCTCGACTTGCATCCTGGTGAGCTAATCAGTTATTATTTAGAAGTCTGGGACAACGATACTATATCCGGGCCAAAAAGCAGCCTTTCCCAAACCTACTACCTGGAGGTATTCAGCTACCTTAAGGAACACGAAGATATTGAACAGATGGAGCACCATTTCAGAGAAGAGATATTGCGTATTCTGGGAGACCAGATTGTAGCAAAAAGTAAAGTAGAAGATTGGAGCAAAACACAAGACGTGGAAGAGTTAAAAAGCATCCAGACCGACCAGGGAAGAATTGAAAAGTTAACCGAAGACTTGCTCAATTATTTGAAAGAACTTCTTCCGCGCATGGAGGCAGACCCTCTGGGCAATTTTCAAGTATATTCAGAATATAAAAACATGGAAGGAAACCTTCAGTACCTGAAAGATGAAAAGATGGCAGAGGTTTTATCTACAATGTCTGAAGCAGTGAAAGCAACGAGCGCCGATAGAAAAGAATATATGGAAAAGGTAAAGAATAATCAAGAAGAGATTATTTCCGAACTGGAAAAGATGTCTCTTTTAGCTCAGGACCTTCTCCAGGATGAGAAAATGCGCGATGTACTGGGGACAGCCCAGGAGTTGTTAGAGAGTCAAGCAGACCTCACTCAAAAGTTGGAAGAGATGGGAAAAGAAATAGATAAACATAAATTGGAGGAACTTAAAAAGAGCCTGGCGGAAATCTCAAAACTTATGGCTAAGTTAGCAAAGAGCCTTTCCCAGCTACCGCAAACTTTACCAGAAGAATTCATCAATCAAGATGCAATCAAGAGTCTCGAGTTGACAGAGATGTCCAGTGATATAGAAAAGATGGCTGATAAAATCGCCAAGGGAGATCTGGAAGCTGCGTTGAATATAGCTAAGAACTTACTTAAAACACTTTCCTCAACGATGGCCATTCTGCAAGCTGCTGCCAATCAGGTCCCATATTTTGGTAAGTCATCCCAACTGTCTCAAAAGGCAAATGAGTATTCCCGGGAGTTGGAAAGATTAATTGCCGAAGAAAAAGAATTGATTGACCGTACCAACCAACTGGATAAGAAGCGGTTAGAAGCTTTATTTAAGAAGCAAGAATCCCTATTAAAGGAGTTAGCTAAGTTACAAGAGGAGGTAATAAAAAAGACGAAAAAATTACAGGAAAACCTAAAAGGGAAATTGAATTATATAAAGGTATATCCTGCTCTTTACCAGAATCTGTCCATAGGGTTAAGGATGATGGAGGAAATTCTCAGTGAGCTATCTGGAGAGACTCCTCGCCGGGCAAGAGAGTTATTGAAAAAGTCTATCAAACGCCTAAATAGCATGTTAGGAGTTGTAGATAAATTCATCCTTAAGATTGAGAAGGAGAAAGAAAAAATTTCAGATGAGCTGTCTAAATTATCTAAGGAAAAAGAAAAAGAGGAAGAGTTGGCTTCTCAAGAGAAGAGCCTTCTATCCTTGAGGGAGAATTGGGAAGGGAAGGAGAGGGATATTTCTGAAACTAAAGAGAAGATTGTTGACCTTCGAAATAAAGAAAAGGAGATTGCAAAATTATTAGAATTTAAAGAAGAAGAAATTGAAGTGTTTAAAAAAGAAGATATTCTGGAACTTGAGAGGCTGGTCAAAAAACAGAAGGAGCTGAAGAGCCGCACTGGAAAACTGAAGCAGAAGTTAGAGGAACTTTCCGGCAAGACTTCTGCCATTGGCCCAGAAATTATCTCTAATATGGAGAAAGCTTCTTCGGCAATGGATGAAGCATCTGGAGAATTAGAGGAGAAGAAGACCGAGCCAGCCTTAGAAAAAGAGAGAGAAGCGCTCTATTATCTGGCTCAGGGAAAGGAAGGACTTGCTTCTGCTTCTAAAAAATTGATGGAACTAGCAAAGAAAGGAGGGAAACCCCTGGCGGGCTTCCTTCAGCCAAGAGGAGGAACGCTTCCTGGAGGAAGGATGGGATTCAGGGAAGGGTATGTAAAGATTCCAGAAGCTCACGAGTACCAACCACCCCAGGAATTCCGCCAGGAACTTCTGGAAGCTCTCAAAGAAAAGTATCCGGAAATCTATAAAGAACTGATTAAACAGTACTACCGGCGCCTCACAGAGTAAAATCAAAAGGAGTAGCAGACTTTAGTCTGCGTTAAGAAAGGGGGATGTTTAAATGGCATGGGAAGTGAAGAAATTTATCGAAGAGAAATTCTCGGAGGTAAAAAAGATTGTAGGAGATAAGAATGCCGTAGTGGCTACTTCAGGAGGAGTGGATAGCGTAGCCTGTGCATTTCTGGCACATAAAGCGCTAGGAGAAAAATTAACTGTTGTTTTTATTGACGATGGGCTGATGAGAGAAGGTGAGCCTACTAAAGTGTCTGAGGAGTTAGGAAATTTAGGTGTAGAAGTTAAAATAGTTAATGCCAGGGATGAATTCTTCAAAGCGCTTAAAGGAATCGAAGACCCTGAAGAGAAGAGGAAAAAGTTCAGAGATACTTTTTATAAGACACTGGGAAAGGCGGTAAAGGAGAATGAAGCTTCTTACCTCATTCAAGGCACGATAGCTGCGGATGTCTCGGAAACTAAAAAAGGTATTAAGACTCAGCATAACGTTCTGGAACAGATAGGAATCGATCCCACAGATTATGGATTTCAAGTTATCGAGCCTCTGAGAGAAATCTATAAACCCGAGGTAAGGGATGTGGCCAGAGAATTGGGTCTCCCGGAAGAAATTCACCAGAGAATGCCGTTTCCTGGACCTGGTTTGGCTACGAGAATCATAGGAGAAGTTAATCCTCAGAGGGTAGAGATGGTCAGGAAAGCAACCAGTATCGTAGAAGAAGAAATAAAAGAGTTAAAACCCTTCCAGGCACTTGCAGTTCTCATGAAAGATAGAGCCACAGGAATGGTTGAGGGGAAGAGAGTCTTTGGTAACATAATAGTGGTCAGAAGTGTTGAGTCTAAGAATGCAATGACTGCTTCTGTGAGTAAAATCCCCTGGGAAATTCTGGAGAAAATTCAACAGAGGATTACTGAAGAGATACCTTCGGTGACCAAAGTCCTCTTCGATATTACTCCCAAGCCTCCCAGTACAATAGAGTATATTTGAGGAATGAAAACGTCGGCAATTTCAAAAATAGCTATGGGAATCAAGATTAGTCTTTTGAAACTACTGGTTTCTATTTTCTTATTGACCCTTCCTACTCTACTTTATGGTGGGGATGTAATCGTTGATGGTGAAAAATACTTAAGTCAATGGAATGTGGAGAAAGCTATGGAGCTTGCTCAAAAGGCCGTGCTGGAGAAACCAGAGAGAGCCGACTCCTTCAGGTTACTCGGGCTATCCTATTTTTATCAGGGAAATTATGAGAAGGCATTAGAGTATCTGCAAACTGCATCCCTCATGGAACCAAGGAATGAGAAACGAAAGAGACTCCTCTCCTTTGTTGAGGGTACTAAGGAAATTACAGGAGAATTTAGTAATTATTCAAGTGAACATTTTATACTTCGCTTGGCCGATAGAGATAATCTTCTCGTCGACTATGCCCTCCATGCTCTGGAGAAAGCATATCAAGAAATACAAGGTGACCTGAACTATTTTCCAGAAGAGAAAATTCTGGTGGAAATATATCCTACAACTGAGGAATTCACCTACGCTTCCAGTCTCACCCCGAAGCAGATTGAAGTCTCCGGGGCAATTGGAATCTGTAAATTTAACCGAATTATGATTATTTCTCCTCGCTGCTTGGTATACGGTTATCGCTGGCTCGATGCTTTAGCTCACGAATCTATCCATTATCTTATTGCCAAAATAACAGGACTCAATATTCCTTTGTGGTTAAATGAGGGTCTTGCTAAGTATCATGAGACAAAGTGGAGAGTTAAACAACCGAACTATTTAATTCCCCTTTACAAAAATGCCCTTTTGGGAGCATCGAGAAAGGGAAAATGGATCGATTTCTGGAAAATGCGTAGGGGCATGCCCAGTCTGGAAAGCCGGCAGGAAGTAATCCTGGCTTTTGCCGAAGTTTCCCTGGCAGTAGATTACCTACGCCAGTATCATGGAAGGAAGAAGTTAATCCATTTTCTCCAGGAACTTGGCAAAACTGCCTGGAAAGGAAGAGAAGAAAAGTTTGAGAAAGTGGAGAAACATTGGGACGAACTTTTCCGCCAATTCTTCGGAATAGACCAGAAAAAGTTTCAGAGCGTTTTGAGAGAGTTTCTAAAAGAAATGAAACTGGAAGAGACTCCAGGAATAGCATTAGATAGCTTTAAGTTAAAAGAAGAGGGAGAGGAAGTGGATGAACTGGAAGAGTATGTAGGAGTAGGAGCCCGTGGGCATGTGCGGCTGGGAGATATGTATCGTCAGCGAGGAAGGTCTAAGGTTGCTCTTATTCAATATGAGAAAGGTTTGAGAAAAGAACCCAATAATCATGTAATTCTCAATAAGATAGGTAAAACCTATAGCGCACTGGGAAAATTTAAAGAAGCAGAGGAATCATTTAAAAAATCCTTGGTGGTTAACCCTAACTACGGACCAACCTATACCAACCTAGCTACTCTCTACTTTTTTTGGGAGAAGTTAACACTGGCACTGAAAAATTATGAGGAATCTAATCAGATTAATCCTTTCAATCCTCTTATTCATAAGTATATGGGCTTTATCTACTACAGACTCGGAGAGGAAGCAAAGGCAAAGAGAGAATGGACGATTGCCCGCAGGCTTCTTCCCGGCGATATAGAGGTGGAGTCCTGGCTCTTAGAGATAGAAAGAAAGAAACCTTAATTTACTCCTAAGACGCTCCGATTCTTCTTGTCACTGGAAAGAGGGCTCTTCGGCAGAACGGAGATAAAAGATGGCCGAGCGGGTAGCATTAGCAAGATGTGAAAGTTACCAGCTTCCAGTTTTGGAGAATTCTTTAAAGAAATTATTAGGTTTACTTGGTGGAGTTGGCGAGTTTGTCAAAAATGGAGATAGAGTTCTAATCAAGATAAATCTCCTCTCAGGCAGGCCTCCGGAAAAAGCAGTAACCACTCATCCCAGTCTAGTCGAGGCTGTGGTTAATTTAGTAAAGGAAGCTGGAGGAATCCCGGCAATTGGAGACAGTCCCGGGGAGAGGGCAACTCTTACGGGATTAGCCAGAGCATATCGAACTGCAGGACTCGAGGAAGTTAGCCGTAAGACGGGTGTTCCTCTTTTGTCTTTTGAGGATGATGTTATGGAAGTGGAGAATAAACAAGGACGTCTCTATAAAAAGTTTACAGTTACTAAACAGATAAAGGATTTTAACGTAATAATTTCTCTTCCCAAATTGAAGACTCACCCTTTAACTTACATTACCGCAGCGGTGAAGAATAACTTCGGTTTCATTCCCGGACTGAGAAAGACTGAGTTCCATTTGAAATTGCCTGACAGGGAGTTGCTTTCGGAAATGCTTGTTGACCTTTTAGATACTATAAAGATTGATTTGGTAATTCTGGATGGGATTGTGGCCATGGAGGGAAATGGCCCGGCTGGCGGTGTCCCTCGCAAGGTAGGAGCAATTCTTGCCAGCAGAAATCTTGTGGCTTTAGATTTTGTTGCCTGCCAACTCATCGGTTATAAAAATCCATTCGATATTCCTACTAACAGAATAGCTGTGGAAAGAAAATTTTTTCTTCCCGGAAATATGGAAATCTTAGGGGAAAAAATTGAAGATTTACAAGTAAAAGATTTCAAACGAATTCCTCAGGATGTTTCCCGGAAGATTCCCCTATTTCTTTTGAAGTGGCTAAAAAGCTTACTATCACCAAAGCCCAAAATAATTGATGAGCTTTGTAACCGTTGCTTCCATTGCCTGGAAAACTGCCCGGTTAAATGTGTGGAAAAGAATAAAGACGGTAAACCTTCAATTCATTATTCAGATTGTATTAGATGCTTCTGTTGTCAAGAACTCTGTTCTCAAGGAGCCATAATAACGAAAAGACCCTGGTTAGTAAAATTATTTACTGCATAAGAAGATTGGTTTTGACTTTTTGGTTAAAATAGGTTAAATTAAAGTCCTCGTGTTCCCGATTGAAAATCGGGACGAAGGACGAAGTCCTCCAAGCAATCTGACAGGGAATGGAGCGTATCTAAATGGATTTGATCGTGACTCATATTGGTGCAGATTTTGATGCTTTGGCTTCGCTTGTAGCAGCAAAAAAAATATATCCTAAGGCTTTAGCTGTCTTAGCCGGCTCACCTGATAAGGACGTGAGAGAATATTTATATAAGAAACCACATTTGATAGACCTGAAGAAAGAGAAAGAGGTCGATTTTAAAAAAGTCAAAAGATTAATAGTTGTAGATACACGCCTTGCTAAAAGAATCGGAGAAGCAAAAGAGGCCCTTAATAATCGCGGATTAATCCTTCACTTCTACGACCACCATCCCCGCACTAAGGGCGATCTCGTTGGAGCAGTGGACATAGGAGGACGCTATGGAGCTACTGTCACTATTCTGGTAGAACTCATAAAGAAGAAAAGAATCAAGATTTCTACAGAAGAGGCAACCCTTCTTGCTCTGGGAATTTACGAGGATACAGGGTCTTTTACATTTCCTTCCACTACCCCGGCAGATTTAAAAGCAGCCTCTTATCTAATAACTAAAGGAGCAAATTTGAACATGGTTTCTGACTTTATACGCAAGGAATTAACTAAAAACCAGGTTAAATTATTAAATAAACTTCTTCGATTGGAAAAGAGAATTAAGATTAATGGAATAGAAATTGCCATTATTAAGTTGAAATCTTCAGGCTATATCACTGATCTGGTGGCAACTGTTCATAGGTTACGCGATATCGAAAATCTGGAGACTATTTTCGTGTTATTGGGGACGAAAGAGAGAATTCGCATAGTTGCCCGTAGTAGAATTAAGGCTGTAAATGTAGGTAAAATTACTCAGGTTTTTGGAGGAGGTGGCCATGCCACTGCAGCCTCGGCCACAATAAGAGGAATGGAGCTTCGAGAGGTAGAGAAAAAATTAATAGAAGTCCTGAAGAGCAAAGTTACCCCCGAAATCGCACCTGATGAGAGTATTCTGTTTAAAAAGAATGTAGGGTCACTTTTAAACAGAAATCTTCCTTCTAAAATAGCGAGTTTACTGGCGGAAGCGGGTAGAATAGCTGAGGAGAAAAATTTCAGAGTCTATCTGGTTGGTGGTTTCGTGCGAGACCTTCTACTTGGTGTAGAAAACTTCGATGTAGATTTAGTTGTTGAGGGAGACGGCATATTCTTTGCTCAATGTCTAGTTAAAAGGTTGCGAGGCAAGGTTACTGCCCACAAGAGGTTTGGCACCGCAGTGGTTACTTTGCCCGGCGGAATTAAGATAGATATTGCCACTGCAAGAAAGGAATTTTACGAATTTCCCGCTGCTTTGCCTACTGTAAAAAAGAGTTCACTGAGAGAAGATTTGTATCGTCGAGACTTTACCATTAATGCTATGGCTGTGAGATTAAATCCTAAGCGTTATGGAGAATTGGTCGACTTCTTCGGTGGATGGAAAGATTTGAAAGAGAGAATGGTTAAGGTTTTACATAACAAGAGCTTTATCGAAGATCCCACGCGCATTTTTCGAGCAATTCGTTTCCAAGGGAGATATGACTTCTCCATGGACAGAAACACTGAGCGACTGGTGAGGGATGCGCTAAAATTGAAAATTTTTAGGCGGTTAAGTAAACAAAGACTGAGAGAAGAAATCATCGCCATCCTAAGCGAGCCCCAACCCAAGAACGCAATTTTGAGGTTGGATAAATTCAGGATTCTTAAGTTAATCCATCCCAAAATTAGATTGAGTCAAGAGATAAAAAAAGATTTGCAAATAGTTAAAACTATCTTTTCCAGATTCGCCTCTCTTCTTAAGGAAGAGGACGGAAAACGTTGGATAGTCCATTTTCTAATCCTGGTGCAAAAATTAAGTATCTTAGAAGTGAAAAATCTCTGTAAGAATTTTAGACTCTCCAGGGAACAGAGCAGGAAGATAGTCAAGGGAAAAGAGGATCTACGAGAAATAATAAAAAAGCTCAAAAAATCAGAATTAAAACCGAGCTTCCTCTATCGAACGTTGCAAGGATTACCCCTGGAAGTGCTTCTATTTATTGTTTTAAAAGCGAAAAGCAGATTAATTGAAAGGAAAGTCTATCAGTATCTGACCAAAATGCGCAAGGTGAAGATTCGTACTACAGGTGATAAACTTAAAAAAATGGGGTATAAACAAGGTCCCCTGTTTAAGAAGATATTGCAGGAATTGCTCTGGGCCAAACTTGATGGAATTGTGAAAAACCCATCTTCTGAGACGAAGTTTGTGTTTGACAATTTTCCAAAAGATTGATAAAATTAAAGTTTTAAAGAGTGCCCGATCAAACGGAGGTGTGAGTGAGTGGAGTTTAACTCACCGATGGGAGCATGCTTATACTTCAACAGATATTGAGGAGTCCTTTTATTGTTTTCCAAATAGTTCCTTTGCCAGTGAAGCTGGTGATTTTACTTTTTGCAATTGTCATTCATGAATGCGCCCATGCGTGGATGGCCTCTCGATGCGGAGATAATACCGCAAGATATGCGGGAAGAATAACGTTAAATCCTCTACCACATATCGACCCCATAGGAACGATAATGTTTCCTCTCCTTTTAATTCTTTCTCGTTCCCCATTCATTATCGGTTGGGCTAAACCTGTTCCCATCAATCCTCTCAATTTCAATGATCCGCGAGTGGATCTGGCGAGAGTGGGAGCTTCTGGTCCTCTCTCCAATATAGGGTTGGCAATTATTTCTTCCTTCCTGGTGTGGATATTCATCTACTTGCCTATGGGAGAGATAAAAAATTCATTAATAATAATTCTCCTGTTCAGCGTTCTGATTAATCTTTTGCTTGCAGTGTTCAATCTAATTCCTGTTCCTCCACTGGATGGTTCACAGATTCTCTCGGGATTATTGCCAACCCATCTGGCTATGAGATATGAGACAATTCGCCCTTACGGTTTTATTATTTTATTCTTCCTCCTGTTGTCAGGTTTACTCTGGACAATAATTCTACCTGTCGTTCAGATTCTTTATAAGATACTCTTTTTGTGGGTAGGAAGGGGATTTTAGAAATGGCCAAGAAAAGAATTTTAAGTGGAATGCGTCCCAGCGGAAAGTTGCACGTGGGACATCTTGTGGGAGCACTTGCCAATTGGGCAGCTTTACAGGATGAATACGAATGTTTCTACATGGTAGCAGACTGGCATGCTCTTACAACAGAATACGAAAACCCTTCAGGGATTAAAACCAATATTAAAGAAATGGTTATTGATTGGATATCCGCGGGTCTCGATCCTAAAAAGTGTACCATGTTTGTGCAGTCCCAGGTTCTGGAACATGCGGAACTACATCTTCTGCTCTCTATGTTTATTCCTTTAAGTTGGTTGGAAAGGTGTCCCACTTACAAGCAGCAACAACAGGAACTGAAAGACAAGAACCTTTCTACTTACGGGTTTTTGGGTTATCCTGTTCTGCAGGCAGCAGACATTTTGGTCTACAAAGCAGAAGCTGTGCCTGTGGGTGAGGACCAACTTCCCCATCTGGAACTGTGCCGGGAGATTGCTCGGCGTTTCAATTTCTTATATAAGAGTGTTTTTCCCGAGCCACAAGCTCTTCTGACCAGAGCACCAAAACTTTTAGGAGCCGATGGCCGGAAGATGAGTAAAAGTTACAACAACTGCGTTTTCCTGTCGGATCCTCCGCAGGTTATTCGAGAAAAAGTAAGCTTTATGATTACTGACCCCAGCCGGATTAGAGCCAACGATCCTGGACATCCCGATGTGTGCACAGTATACGGGCTGCATAAGATTTTTACTTCTCCGAAAGTAGATTCAATAACTGCTGATTGTAAAAGCGGGAAAATAGGTTGTGTTGCATGTAAGAAAATTTTGAGCGAATCTCTAATAGAAAGATTAAAACCGATTCAGGCAAAGAGGAAAGATTTGGAAGCGAATCCAAAGGAGGTCGCCAGGATCCTCAAACAGGGGCATCTCAGTGCTCAAAAAATTACTCAGGAGACCCTTAAGGAAGTGAGAGAAGCAATTGGATTATAAAAAAGAGAGCATGATGGATTACAAGGTGAGATTGGAGGTATTTGAAGGTCCGCTCGATTTATTGTTACATTTGATTAAGAAAAATGAGCTTGATATCTTCAATATTCCCATAGCAGAGATTACAGCCGACTATTTGAACTACATAAAATTCTTCAGGAAGCTAAACCTGAATTTTGCAGGGGAGTTTCTGGTAATGGCTTCTACCTTAATTCACATAAAATCGAGAACGTTACTTCCCTCCATGGAAACAGCTGAAGAGGAAGAGCCCGAGGATCCCCGGGCGGAATTGGCAGCCAGACTTATGGAGTATGAAAAATTTAAAGAAGCAGCCAGTATATTGAAAGAGAGGGAGGTAATTCAAAGAGACATTTATGGACGTCTTCCTATAGTTCCCCAGGATGAAGATTATACCATCGAGGCTACACTTTTTGACCTCATGGATGCTTTCCAGAAAATGGTGTTTCGGGTTGAAAAAGAAGTCCGGGAAATAATTCAAGAAGACATCAAGGTTGAAGACCGAATTCAAGAAATCCTGAACCTTCTGGAAAATAAAAGATTTATCAATTTTGAGACCATATTTTCTGGCCAGAGGACAAAGAGACTTCTAATAGTAACTTTCTTAGCTCTCTTAGAGCTAATCCGATTGAAAATGGTTTTTGCTCGCCAGGCAAGACTATTTGGAGATATAAGAATATAAAGGGCAAAACGGGAATTGGCGGCATAAAGATAATGGAAAAAGAAGAATTAAAAAATATAATCGAGTGCCTCTTGTTTTTCTCTGATAAACCTTTGAGTATAGAGAAGCTGACCGAAATTATGGAAATTGACAACTTTGATGAGACAAAAGAGGCTGTTGAAGATTTGCAAAAAGAATACGAGCTAAGAAATAGCGGGCTGCAAGTTCTGAACATTGCTCAGGGATACCAGATTTGTACCAGGAACGAATTCTCAAGATGGGTGAGAAAACTTTATAAAGCACAGACTACTTTTCAACTCTCACTGTCTGCTTTAGAGACACTCTCCATTATTGCTTATAAACAGCCTGTTACCCGGGGAGAAATAGAAAAGATAAGGGGAGTCGATGCTTCCTATGTGTTGAGGACGCTTTTAGAAAAAAAGTTGGTTAGAATTTCAGGGAGAAAAAAATTGCCGGGTCGCCCAATTCTATATGGAACATCTCAAGATTTCCTACGCTATTTTGGGTTAAAAGATCTATCCGAGATTCCCATCCTGGAGGAGATAAAACCACAGGCAAGTGGATGAATCCCGCCCCTAAAGAGCAGGGGCTGGATGAATCGGAGAGCACAGGCTGATTCATAGATAAGAAACCTTTGTGTAAGGGGTCGCTGGAGCGACGAGTAAGGAGCTCCGTGTTAGCGACGGGCGCGAGACGGTGAGCGCCCCGGGGAAGCGAAGCGAACGCAATCAGGGGAAACCTGCTGAGGTTTCCCCTATTGAGCACAGGCTGATTCACATAAGGGGGGTAGTTTATGGATTTAAAAAGTTTACGTGAAAAAATTGATAAAGTAGATAACCAAATTTTGAAATTGTTGAACCACAGAACCGAAACAGTACGAGAAATTGCAAAATTGAAAGCAAAGGCAAAACAGGAATTCTATGCTCCCCATCGGGAGAAGAAAATCGTAGAAAGACTCCTCAAGAAGAACAAAGGACCACTCCCCAATGAAGCATTGAAAGGGATATTCCAAGAAATATTGAATGTTTCCCGGTCTATCCAGAAGAAATTGAGGATATCTTATCTGGGACCCGCAGCTACTTTCACCCACTTAGCAGCAGTTAAGAATTTCGGTAAGTATGCCAACTTTACTCCT
>DAOVHK010000160.1 GCA_030671905.1 Clostridia bacterium
GAGAGTAGGTCCCCGGAACATCAATAACTTCTACTTTTTCATTGCCAATCCTCATATGCCCTTTACTGAATTCGACAGTAGTGCCCGGGTAGTTGGAAGAAATTACATTGACACCGGTCAGCCTGGAGAAGACCACGCTCTTGCCCACATTGGGACTTCCCATGAGCAATACTTTTCTCATCTTAAATCCTCTTTGGTCGGGCACTCTTTAGAGTGCCGTTTTTCATCGTCCTACTCCGCTCTTATTTCTTGTGCTCCACCATTATTCTACGCGCCATACCAAAACCAATAGCCACTTGAGTATTACCTGCCCTTATAGTTATGGGACCACGCATAAGCTGAGAACTCACTTTCACAATTTCTGTCCCCTGTTTTATACCTAAAGTTTCCAACTTCCTTAATAGTCCCCATCCTCCCTGAATATCGACTATCTTTCCTCTTTCTCCTTTTCTCATTCGGGTTAAATCTATCGCCACTTCACTCACCCCTATTCTTCGAGCATTCTTGGGAATGCCGAGTTATTAACTTTTTTCTCTTATTTTTCTTACTTTACCTTCCTTTGGTCTCTTTCCATATTTGTAAAAATAATTGAAACTCTTCAACCAGTCCGCTCCTTCCGGGTGTGGACAAGTCTCTACAAATTTCACAAAAGCTATTAACCTTTTTACTGTATTGCCACTGATACCGTGTTCTATCTTGCAGGCATCCTTCTCCGCAGTCCTGAAATCTGTATTCAATATCTCCTTTAAAAACTTAATTAATATTTTATGGCTATCGTATATTCTTTCACCTAAATTCTCCCCTTGCTTGGTCAACTCGATATATCCATATTTTTCATGATTCACCAATCCATTTTTAGAAAGAACTTTTATTGCTGCACATACGCTGGGCATACTTAATCCCATCTTGCGGCTAATATCCCGCACTCTAACCACCCTTTTTTTCTTGTGGAGCATAATTATTGTCTCTAAATAATCTTCAATATGGGAAGTCAATTTCAAGCCCATAATGGTATCCTCATTGCAAAAGTTAGTCTAAACAAAGAAAGTTAGTCTAATCTAATATTACTATAAAATAACTATTTTGTCAAGGAAAATTTCATTACTGCTTTTCGGATTTATACTTGACAAAAGCTCTTTCTTATGCTATCAATAAACTTGCTATTCGAGGCGATTTTCATGGAAAAGGCTAATTCTTACAAGCTAGAAAATTTGAGAAAAATATTAAAAGAGCTGGGCTCTTGCCTGGTTGCCTTTTCTGGGGGAGTGGACAGTAGTTTCCTATTGAAGATAGCCTTAGAAGTATTGGAGAAGGAGAAAGTTTTAGCTGTCTCTGCTAAATCTGAAACTTACCCTGGAGAAGAATTGGAGTCTGCTAAAGAAATAGCAAAAAAACTTGGCGCTGAACACCTGGTAATCGAATCGGAAGAATTGCAGATTCCCCAATTTAAGATGAACCCATCAGATAGGTGTTATTATTGTAAGACTGAACTTTTCCAAAAATTGAAAGATGTGGCAAAGGAAAGAGGTCTCAATTTCGTCGTAGATGGGACTAATTATGACGATATAGGCGACCATAGACCAGGAATGAAAGCTTTGGGGGAACTGGGAATACGAAGCCCTCTGAAAGAGGCGATGATGACCAAGGAAGATATTCGCTACTTTTCCAGGAAAATGAGCCTTAGTACCTGGAATAAACCATCCTTTGCCTGCCTTGCTTCCCGGTTTCCCTATGGAAAAGAGATTACCAAAGAAAAATTGTCTATAGTGGATAAGGCAGAGAGGTTCTTGAGAGGATTAAATTTTAAACAGGTAAGAGTAAGACATCACGGTGAAATTGCTCGTATTGAACTGGAAAAAAAAGATATAGGAACTTTCATATCAAAAGGATTAATGGATAAAGTAGTAAAAAAATTCAAAGAATTAGGTTTTCTTTATGTAACGCTCGATTTGGAAGGTTATCGAACAGGGAGCATGAACGAGCCATTGAAAAGGGATGCCAAGAAATGAATATTGAGAGAATAAAAGAAATTTTGCAAGGCTTCAAAAAAGGGTCTATTGATATGGAAAAAGCATTAAGCAAATTGAGATTCCTTCCCTTTGAAGAACTCGATTTCGCCACTGTAGACCAGCACAGACCTTTACGGGTGGGTACTTCCGAAGTAATCTACTGCCCGGGAAAAACATTAATGCAGATAAGAAAGATTGCCCGTTCGTTAGCTTCCGATGCTGAAAACATTCTGGCTACCCGGGCAAAAGAGGAAGTATGCCAGGCTATTAAGAAAGAAGGTCTTCCCTGTAAGGAATACCCAGAAGCGCGGATAGTGGTAATTAATCCTAAGAAGGTCCCTCTTGTGGGAAAAATAACAGTTATCAGTGCAGGGACTAGCGATATCCCTGTGGCTGAAGAAGCGTACGTTACGGGCCAAACCTTAGGAAGTAGGATGGAAAAGATGTACGATGTGGGAGTAGCGGGAATCCATCGGCTTCTGGACAAGCAAGAAAAGTTCATTGATGCCAATGTGCTTATTGTTGTGGCCGGTATGGAGGGCGCTTTGCCCAGCGTGGTAGCCGGGCTTGTAGATATTCCAGTAATTGCTGTTCCTACCAGTGTGGGATATGGAGCCAGCTTCCGGGGACTAACTGCACTTCTGGCTATGCTTAATAGTTGCGCCTCTGGAGTTTCAGTAGTAAATATAGACAATGGCTTTGGCGCAGCCTTTCAGGCGAACTTGATAAATAAGAAAGTCTATGCCTCATCTCTAAAGAAATCTGGGAGATAAAATGGAAAAAGTCGCTTACTTTGACTGCAGTTCTGGCATAAGCGGAGATATGATTCTGGGAGCACTGATTGATTGTGGCGCAGATTTTGACTATATCAAGAAAGAACTCTTAAAGTTAAATTTAGATTTTGAAATCTCTCATCAGCAAGTTAGAAAAGGGGCTATCTCTGCTATAAAAGTTATTATTAAAGACTCGGGAAGTCATCCTTTGAGAAATCTAAAAACTATAAAGAAATTAATCGAAAAGACTTCTTTACCTGAGGAAGTCAAGGAGAAATCCCTCTCCATTTTTACCAGGTTGGCAGAGGAAGAAGCAAGTGTGCATCAAGTAGATATTGATAATGTCCATTTCCACGAGATTGGTGCAGTGGATACCATAGTGGACATAGTCGGCTCTCTTCTCGGTTTAAAATCCCTGAAAGTGGA
>DAOVHK010000011.1 GCA_030671905.1 Clostridia bacterium
AAAATACGGAGAAAATCCTGAAGGCCTTATTTCTGAATTAACAAAGCGCTTCAAAGCCAAAGAGGTCAAACAAGCAGATGCAAGCCTTGTTTTTGACGTATTCGATGGCGTACCAATATTTATTAAATTGTGGCGGGGCGATGAAGAATTCGGCCCTGAAGCAAATCTCCTCTTTGACAGAAGCATTAGCGAAATCTTCTGTACAGAAGATACAGTCATTACAGCCGAAATCGTAGCCTCTGTGATTTGAACACTATGAAAATCACTAAAATTGAAAAGCAGAAACATCTCAAAAAAGCTCGCGATTACGCATTTCTTCTCTTATCCTATCGTGCCAGGAGCTGTCAAGAAATCACAGAGAGGCTTCTTAGAAAAGGATATGACAGAGAGGTAATCCAGGAGGTGGTCGAAGAGTTAAAAAGTCTCCATTATCTGGATGACCGCGCTTTTGCCATAGAATGGGTAGAAAGTAGGTTAAGAGAGAAACGGGGAAAGATACTAATACGTCGGGAACTTTTGCAAAAGGGAATAGAAAAGGAGATAATCGACGATTCCATAGATGAAAGCTTTAAGAAGATTGCCTCAACTGAGGATGAATTGGCCTGGCAAGCAATTACAAAGAGGATTCCCCGATATCAGAAATTGGAAAAGTCAAAAGCCTACCGTAGAATAAAGGATTTTTTAATTCATCGAGGATTTTCCATTGAGATTACTGAAACCACCCTCGACAAATTTTTTCAGAACTACAGGAAAGATTCTGAATAAAAACTGATAGCCCACCAGTCAATTTAATTGACTAACCTTCCAGATTTTCCTTGTTTTCTGTCCTCTTTTTTGTTAACATTTAAAAAGTATTTTGTATACTTTTCTGAATGAAATCATAGTATGAAAAAGTTTATAAGCGGTCTAGGAACTAACATCTTTCTTCTGGGAATAATCAGTCTCCTAACCGATGTCTCCAGTGAGATGATACTGGCCATTCTCCCAATATTTTTAACTATTGGTTGAATTCCTCTTGCGAATTAGATATAATAGCGTCAAAAGAAAAAACGGAGGATAATCTATGCCCAAAGTTTTGATTATTTATTATTCCCTTACTGGAAACACAGAGAAGATGGCAAATATAGTGGCAAAAGGAGTAGAAAAAGAGAAAGTAAAAGTGGAAATAAAAAAAGTTAAAGATGTAAAAGTTGACGAGTTAAAAGATGCGGATGGAATAATCATCGGG
The DNA here is from genome assembly GCA_030671905.1 of Clostridia bacterium. Classification (GTDB taxonomy): domain Bacteria; phylum UBA6262; class WVXT01; order WVXT01; family WVXT01; genus WVXT01. Next base: position 1,229 of record DAOVHK010000011.1, read on the forward strand.
TCGCCAACCCATTATGGCTCAATGGCTTCCCAGATTAAACAACTTTTTGAGGAAAGCAGAAAGTTGCAGAGACAATTAGTGGGCAAAGTAGGAGCAGCCTTCACTTCCAGCCATTGGGCAGGTGGAGGGAACGAGACGACAATTATGGATATTCTCAGGGCATTCCTTATTCATGGGATGATTGTTCAGGGGGAAGCAACAGGCGACCACTATGGACCTGTTGCCCTTTATGCGCCTGATGAGAGAAGTAGTAACCAATGTGAAATATTGGGGCAGAAGGTGGCCAGGCTGGTTAAGAGGTTAAAAGAGGAGGTTAAATGAAGATTATCTGGGCTCCCTGGAGGATAAAGTACATTTTAGGAAAAAAGGAAGGATGTATATTTTGCGATAAAATAAAAGAAAATAAAGACAGGGAGAATTACATACTTTTGCGTGGGGAAAATGTCTTTATAATACTTAATACTTTTCCTTACAGTAATGGTCACCTTATGGTTGCTCCTTATAAGCATGTGCCCGATTTAGATGGTCTGGAGAAGGATGTGCTGACCGAAATGATGGGACTTGTTAAGACTTGCACTCAAATTCTCAAGAAAACCTTGAACCCAGAAGGTTTCAATATCGGAGCAAATCTGGGCAAAGTAGCCGGAGCCGGTGTTGAAGGACATATCCACATTCATATTGTTCCTCGCTGGGAAGGAGATACCAGCTTTATATCTACCGTGGGGAACACCAAGATTATTCCCGAATCTCTGGACGATACTTATAGGAAGCTCTTAGAGGTTCTATAAAATTTGTTTTTAGGAGCAAAAAATGATTAAAAAGAGACTTGTAGTATTTTTCGTTAGCGTATTCCTTGTCTTACTTTTTTTCTCGAGGGGAATATGCAGAAATGAGGCAGATGTTCATTTCGAAAAAGGTGTGGACTACATTAATCAGGGAGATTATCAACAGGCAATTGAAGAGTTTAATCGGGTAATAAGTATTGATTCTGAATATGTCGACGCCTACTGCGGAATCGGCATAGCTTACCTGCACCAGAAAAATTATAAAAAAGCAATAGAAGTCTTTGAGAAAACAACAACTCTGAGTCCCGATGAACCAATTGCCTATTATCTTCTGGGTAGAGCCTACGAAGAGATAATGAATTATGAACGAGCAATTTCTGCCTGGAATAAATTCCTCGCTCTGCATCCTAGAGGGAAACGTGCCAGGAAACTGAGGAAGCATATTAAAAGATTGGAGGAATTTAAATAATGAAACCTAACAGGATCGTAAACTGGCTATTACTATTTGTCCTTCTTTTCTCTTTTTTGGCTCTGTTTTTCGGATGCGTTCCCCGCACGGCAATAAAAAAAGGATACGATTTCACCAGAATCAATCGTATTGGCGTGCTGGAGTTTACCAGTTATAGAGAGCATATATACGCCGGAAATGCAGTGACCGATGAATTTATAAGGCAATTGATATTTAGAGATATTGATGTTGTTGAACGAGAGAGATTGGAGAGCTTGCTCAGGGAGCAACGTTTGGCCGGGAGCAAATATCTCGACCCCGAGACAGTGAAGCAAGTGGGCAAGATATTGGGGGTTGACGCATTGATTACAGGGACGGTTACCAAATATATTGCTGAAGGTAGAGAGACTATCTATTTTAAAGATGAGGATGGAAATATTAAGACGGAGGTTTTCCTGAAAAGGGCTGAGGTGGGAGTTAGCGCCCGTATGATTGACGTAGAGACAGGATTGATTGTCTGGGCAAGTTCCTATACCTATGAATCTTTCGGTATGGAAGGGGCAATTCGCGGGGTAGCCTCCAGGCTGTTGAACTCCCTGAAAAAAGTGTGGCCGCAGATGAAGTTATAAAATAGTTGTAGCTGCAGAGCGATCGCGTAGGGGCGACCTTTATGGTCGCCCACTGCCAATGAAGGCAAAGCTTGCGCTTTGCCGCTACATAGGAAAAATATAAATGCTGACCACTAATGAAATAAGAAAAAGATTCTTAGACTATTTCGAAAAAAAGGCTCACAAAGGTGTCTCCAGTATGAGCCTTATTCCCCAAGACCCAACCCTCCTATTCACCAGTGCTGGAATGGTGCAGTTTAAGAATATGTTTCTGGGCAAGGGTAAACTCGCTTTTCGTCGGGCAGCCTCCTCTCAAATCTGTTTTCGCACAACCGATATCGAAGAAGTAGGAAACACAGCCAGGCATCTGACTTTCTTTGAGATGTTGGGCAATTTCTCCTTTGGCGACTATTTCAAAAAGGAGGCTATCGAGTGGGCGTGGGATTTTTTGATTAAAGAGATGGGTCTTCCCCAGGAGAAGCTTTACGCTTCAGTATACACAGAAGATGAAGAAGCTTACGAGCTTTGGAAAAGATATCTGTCGGAAGAAAGAATAGTTAAACTGGGAAAAGAGGATAACTTCTGGGAGATGGGACCCACCGGACCCTGCGGACCCTGTTCGGAAGTTTTGATGGATATGGGAGAGGATATGGGATGTGGCAAGCCGGATTGCGCTCCTGGCTGCGATTGTGATCGATGGCTTGAGGTGTGGAATCTCGTTTTCACCCAGTTTGATAAAGATGAGCAGGGTAATTTAAATCCCCTACCCCAGAAGAATATAGACACAGGGATGGGGTTAGAGCGGCTGGCAGAAGTTGTTAATGGGAAGAATAACTGTTTTGATATAGACTTATTAAGGCCTATTATTGGGCATACTTGCGAATTGACTGGCTTAGAATACGGTAAAGACGAGAAAGTCGATGTTTCCTTGCGCATTATAGCCGACCATGTCCGGGCAATCACCTTCTTAATTTCCGAGGGAGTCTTACCTTCCAATGAGGGGAGAGGATATGTGTTAAGAAGAATACTGCGCAGGATGGTTCGTCAGGAACGCCTTTTAGGTGTTAAGCAAAGCTTACTTTATAAACTGACGGGTAAAGTTGTGGAAATTATGGGGGATGCCTATCCAAATCTCCACTCGCGTCGTGAACATATCGTCACTGTGACCAAAATGGAAGAAGAGAAGTTTCAGGAAACATTAGATGCAGGAATGAAAATACTCGACGGATTGATTAAGGATTTAACCTCTCGAGGGAAAAAGAGAGTCATTTCCGGAGAAGAGGTGTTTCGGCTTTACGATACTTATGGATTCCCTTTAGATTTGACCAAAGAAATTGCTCAAGAAAGAGACTTCTCCCTTGATTTTCCAGGATTTGAGAGGGAGATGGAAGCTCAGAAGAAACGGGCAAGAGAGGCTTGGAAAGGTTCCGGGGAGGTAGATATGGGATTTTATGAAGAACTCAAAAAGGAGTTAGGTGAAACTCTATTTCGCGGATACAATTTCAGTGAGTTAACCTCGCAAATACGGGCCATCTTAAAACGAGACAAGTCAACCAATAAAGTTACCAAGACAGAAGAAGCAAAGGAAGGCGAAGAAGTGGAAATTATCCTTACGGAAACACCCTTTTATGGAGAAGCAGGCGGACAGGTGGGAGATGCGGGTAAGATATTGAAGCCTTCCGGGAAATTGAAAGATATAAAACTGGGAGAGTTAAAAGAAGAAGATATCGAAGCAAAAGTTGAGGTCTTCGATGCCAAAAGACCTGTTGAGGGATTGGTTATCCACCATTGTAAAGTGGGCACAGGTAGTTTAAAGACAGGCGATGTAGTAGTAGCTATTGTTGATGTCTCCGGAAGGGGGGATATAGCCAGGCACCACACAGCCACCCATCTCTTACAGTCTGCACTGCGCCAGGTTTTAGGCAAGCATGTGGGGCAGTCCGGCTCCCTTGTGGCGCCTGACAGGTTAAGATTCGATTATACCCATTCCAAACCCCTGACAAAGAGAGAGATTGATCGGACTGAAGAGATTGTGAATAGTGCCATATTAAGGAACTTTCCCGTATTAACTTCAGAAACTACTTTAAGTCAGGCAAAGGAGATGGGTGCCCTGGCATTCTTTGGAGAGAAGTATGGGGAGAAGGTCAGGACAGTAATGGTCACCTTCGGAAGCCAGGCTGCGCCAGGGGAGGCTTTCAGCTTTGAGCTTTGTGCGGGAATACATTGCCGCTCCACTGGAGAGATTGGACTTTTCAGGATAATTTCAGAAACAGGTATAGCAGCAGGGGTTCGGAGAATAGAAGCTCTGGCCGGCAAGAGGGCTTATGAATATACTAAAGGGGAAGAGAAAATAATTGAAGGAATGGCAGAAGTGCTCAAGGTTCCCCAGAAAGAGCTTGTTAGCCGTTTGGAAAAGATGGTTAAGGAAATCAAAGATATGGTAAAAGAGATAGAGTCTTTGAGGGGCCGAACCGTTGCTACATCTGTGGAAAAATTGGTCAAGAAGGCAAAAACGGTCGGTAAAATAAAAGTCATTTCTGCAAAAGTAGAAGCCAAAGATAGAACTGTTCTCCGCTCCTTTGGTGACCAGTTAAGAGACAAACTCAAATCCGGAGTCATAATCCTGGGAGCCATAATTGAGGACAAGGTTGCTCTTCTTTCAGTAGTAACTCAGGATTTGGTAAAGAAAGGTTACCACGCAGGAAAAATCATAGAAGAAGTAGCCAAATTGGTTGACGGCACTGGCGGAGGAAGGCCAGATATGGCCCAGGCCGGAGGCAAGTCCGTAAATAATCTGGACAGCGCCCTCGCCAAAGCCGAAAAACTAATAGCCAAATTAAAGAAATGACTTTATAAGAGACATCATATTAAACGGGCCTTTCGAAAAAAAATAAATAATTGTGTCTTTTGAGTTCTTGAACTTGAGCCAGGAGTTTTAGAGGAAGTTCTATGAAATTTATTGTTGGAAAGCAAACTTTTATTTACCTGTTTATTTTGATTCTTATTTTATGCTTAGCTTTGTACAAATCGGCATATAGTTTATTAACTTTAATATTTACGGCTGTAAGCGTCCTCTTAATAATGTATACCCTATACAGTACAAAGCAAGCTGATCATAAAACTACAGGTGCTATTAAAAATATACTTAGTCGACTTGATATAATAGCGCAACCTCACACCCTGAAATCAAATTTAAAGATGTCCTTTAACCTTAATAAACAAGAAACCGAAGAAATAACTGTCTCGCCAATATTTTACGATCTCGAAATAGTAAAAAAACTTGCAGAACAAAAATACCCATTTACTAAATCAAACGATACTCTTGCAGCACTTTCCGCTCTTGTTCAAGGAAATACTAATCAAATGGTAGAATACAACCGTGAATTAATGGTTTATCAAGCTCGCATTAAAGCAATGTGTGAAATATCATTTATATTGGCTAATGTTGGAGATGCTACAGCGAGGGGTATAACAGTTTTTTTGTATTTTCCGTCTTCAATAGAGGTCTATGATGACTTTCCTAAGGGACCCGAAACACCTACTTTAGTGCCAGATTTATCATCTAGACTCTATAGAGTAATTAACAAAATACATTACCCAGAAATTTATACTCAAAATTCTCATAACGTCGTTAATTACGAAGTCAACAAGATTAAAACAGATATTATTCACTTTCTTCCTAAAATAATAATTTTACCTGCAAATATACAATTTGAGTATCATATAAAATATGGCATTGTTCCTGAGGACCAACCTTCTACGAAGGGAAAGCTAACTTTATTTGTCAAGCCACAAAAAGGGACTATTTAAACTATAAAGATTTATTTTTTCAGTAATGGTATGGTGATAGATGGTGATAAAGTATTTTCTCTATGCGTGCACGTGCGCTGATACAACATATTAATTTCTCTCATCAATTTAGGCACAATAGCAATTGGTCTCCTAAATGCTTGGATTCTCTGTGAGAGTGGGCCTCTCATGGAAGCAACTGAAGTGAAAAATACCATTTTTATTACGTTCTTCTCATTAATATCCGTATTCGCAATTCCAAATGGATTGTCTGCTGCCAAATTAATAGGATTCAAAACAGAATATTTCAATTCCAGAAACGACGATCTAGAAGAGATTTATGGTTCTGGAGCGATCTTTGGAATAGGCGGAAGATTTGAAGGAGACTCGGGAATCTTCTGGGGTCTCGAACTGGAATACTTCTCAAGAAAAGGAGAACCATTAGACTTTCCGGCCAGGAACTCCAAAATGGGTCTATTGGTGGAAGGACCCGACCTGACTAATAGGACAGGCGTAGAGTGGAATATGGACAAGACATCTACCAGGTTAACGATTATCTCAGTTCTATCAACACTAACCTATAAGCCCCTCTGGGAAAGCCTTGTCTCTCCTAACCTGTCGCTGAAAATGGGTGTCTCTACAGCAAAGGAGAAATTTTCCGGAGAATACGAATACGAAGGTAGTGATGATTGGGAAGAGTTTAAAGACGATAAGAGCGCCATCGGTTTTTTGACAGGAATTCGGGGTGGATTAGAATTCTTCCGAGGTCCTTTTCGCACGGTCATATTTTGTGGCTACAATTTTGTCCCTTCATGGTCGAATTTAGGCTATCGAGACCTTGGCGGCTTCACCGCCGGAGCCCAAATCTTCTTCACCATCCACCTCGACTAATTCTACTCCTCTCCCTTGGGGGAGAGGATAAAGGTGAGGGGTTACAGCTCTTAAAAAAAGCAATTTTGCGCCTGTAGCTCAACGGATAGAGCAGCGGCCTCCGGAGCCGCTTGTGGAGGTTCGATTCCTCTCAGGCGCGTAATATTGTGTGCCATAGTGCGGAAGTAAGCGCATTATAGAACGCATAAATTAAGAACAATTGAATTTGTTATTGTGTAAATGCTCAAGGGAAATGATATGCGATTTTCGGGACAAACGAAGTATCTTGCTTATTCACAGTGATATCTAAAGTGCTTTAAGAATGTATCATTGGTGGGATATTTGAACTAATTATGAAAAGTGAACTTTATAAAATGTCAGGTCCTCTTTTAATTCTAGCAGGCCCAGGAACAGGTAAAACACATCACATTATAAAAAGAATCAAATATCTTGTTGAGGAAAGAAACATTCCGCCAGAAAAAATTACTGTAATTACCTTTACGGATGCCGCTGCAAGAAATATGCAGGACAGAATTTCAGACCCCGCTGAACTAGAGCTTTTTATTTCTCGCGAGAAACGACCTGGTATGATTTCCACGATGCATAGCTTAGGATATAAAATTTTGAGGGAAAAACCTTCTGTGGTTGGGTTACATAGGAGTATTAAGGTTGTTTATTCCAATAGACTTCGAGATATTCTCGTTGGAGATGCAGCACAACTTGCAGGTTTTGATAGAGCTTATGGTGAAGAAACTGGGAAATGTCGCCAATTTGGTAACTGCAATCCTTCGGATGACCGAAAATGTAAGATTTGTCAAGAATATGAAAAAATTCTTCGAAGCTGTTGCGCAATAGATTATGATGATCAGATATTACTTGCGTGCAAAATTCTCGAACAAGAACCCGAAGTGCTTAGAAAATACAGTTCGTGCTGTGAACACCTTCTAGTCGACGAATATCAAGACATCAATGCAGGTCAATTTAAACTTATTTCTCTTTTATCCAAAGAAAAACGCAGCGGTCTTTTCGTTGTAGGTGATGACGACCAAAGCATCTACTCTTGGCGTGGGGGTTCACCACAATTTATCAGAAATTTCAAAGATGATATTGATCCTGAGGCTCAGATAAAATCTTTAGAAAAATCCTTTCGTTGCCACCGATACATTCTGGAAGGAGCAATTTCGGTGGTGACAGCATATGATAAAAACCGTCTTCCGAAAGCAAAATACGAATACGAAAGAGAAATAGGCAAGAAGATTCAAGTCCATAATGTGCCAAGCGACGAAAAAGAAGCGGCAACCGTAAGAAAAATTATTGAAAGAGCACTTTCTTCACGAACTGTTTTAGTACTTTTACCACATAGAGGTTTTTGCAGAGCCATAGTAGAAGAGTTAAGAAAGGGAAAAATACAGTTTACTGCTCCTTTGACACCCGTGGGCGAAGGGCTCCCTCTTATTTCAGTGCTTTCCCAATGGCTAAAAGATAATTCTGATAGTTTATCTTTTCGAGAATGTTTAGAATCATTTATTGACAATCCTGTCTTTGGAGTCCCATCTAGGTTTTCAAGAAAACCCGAAAAACTGAAAGAAAGAGAGAAGGCTTTTTCGAAAATTAGCAATTTATGGAAATATGTGATAGAGAAAACTAGCGATAGTTTTTGGAAAGCTCTTGAAATGAGAAGGGATAAAGATGATTTATATTCAAAAGCATTTTCCACTTTTGACCAACTTCGTCGTTTGTACTATTCCCAGGAAGAGCCGGCACTTTTTATTGCAGAAGTAGTAAAGACGCTTGTTCCATGGAAAAAGACACGGCAACTTCTGGAGGAAGTAGATTGCTGGGTGGAAACATCTCGACAAATAGGTGGTGCAAGGTACAGAAGGGATGTACGATTAGCGACTTTGCAGGGGGCTAAGGGTTTAGAAGCAGATGTCGTGTGCATTATTGGTGTAGAAGAAGGAATTCTTCCAAGAAGTGGCTCCTCCTCCGAAGGTCTTGCCGAACAAAGCCGCCTGATGTTTGTGTCCATGACTAGGGCTTCTGAAGAACTTCATATGTTTCATGCCAGAAAGAGGTCGGGACATGTAATGTTCAAGTCAATTTATAAAAAAGGTAGGCCACCAGATATTCAGCCATCGAGCTTTATCAAATCAATACCAAATGAGTATAAGGAAGATAAATATCATCCTGCTTGAATATTTGTAAATAATTCCATTGGGAACCCGGATTAAAGAGTTCGATTATTTATGAAGGAGGAAGAGAACATTAACAATCAAGACTCTGGTATGTTTGAACTCATTAATAATATTCATAACTGTAATTTGGGTTGTTATAAAGATAGATATACATTCCCATTAAAGACTCAAAATCGCACTATCAGTGTTGATAAATTATTGAAAGGGAAACCACTTATCGATGATTGGCGTAGTCAGAGAGTTCTGTTCATTTCACAAGCTCCTTCTAGACAAGCTTGGGCTGATAACGAACTGAGTTCCTTGGATAATAGTTTTTTAAAAGATTCTCTCCTTCCAAAAGTTTTTCGGAGGTTACCAGTAGAAAGGGCTTTTAGAATTTGGAAGTCTATAGTGTTTTGGGCACATACTGCCAACTGTTATCCATTCGTTTTTACAGAGGGACGCAACAAAGGTAGAGACCGTTTACCCGATTTGAGATGTGCAAACAGATACCTAGACCGGATAATAAACACTATGAAACCACAACTAATTATCCTAATGGGTGGTGCCGCAACAAAATTTTTTGCTAAATCGTTACGAATATTGATTAACAGCAAAAAACCGTATCCAAGTCTAGAAGAAATATTGGATTGGCAAAAAACTAATCAATCGGCTCTTTCAATAGTTTCTAAGAGTGGAATCTCTAAATACAAAGCGGTAGCGATACCCCATGCGGCAGATTGGGGTAAACTATCCGATGCTGCTAGGTTTGCTTATGAATTAACTTTCCGATTAATACGAGAAGTCCAGAAACAGGTGAAATCTCCCGAAGAAATCTTGCACCTATTTAACATAAAGAAAATAGATGATGACTGGTCTTTTGTAGAATATAAACCTTCAGTGACAGGCAAATGGACCCACGCTTATCATCGTTACCCTGCTAAATTTATTCCACAATTGGTTGAGAAACTGATTGATGAATACGTATCTAGCGAAGATGCCCACATAAACGACCCTTTTTATGGGTGTGGGACAACGATAGCCACTGCAATATCGAGGGGATTTAAGGCAAGTGGAACGGATATCAATAAGATAGCCCATTTGATAACTAAAGTGAAATCTACGCCGATAAAGCCAGATTATCTTAATAAAAAATTGAACCAATTCTTATTGAGATGTTTAGAAGGCATGAATAGAACATGGCGCAACAAGAGCATGAGACCATTAATTCTGGGAAAACATATTGAAAGAATCAATTATTGGTTTACTGAGGAAAATAAGACTGAACTCAGTAGAATATTAAGAGTTATCCACGAGGAAAAGGATGAAACGATAAGGGATTTCTTTTTGGTCGCATTCAGTCATATTTTAAAAACCTGCTCTATATGGCTTCAAGAAAGTACAAAACCAACAAGAGATTTAGAAAAGAAATCTGTAAAGCCATATGACGCTTTGAGAAGACACTTGAAAAAGATGGAAGAAGGAAATAGAGTTTTTTATGATATTGTCCCCGTAGAGGTTCGGAATAATCTTGATGATTATTTGAATATTAAGCATGCTGATGCGAGGCGCCAGTCCGTTGAACCTGATAGTGTAGATCTAATTGTAAGTTCAAGTCCTTATGTTACGAGTTACGAATATGCAGACTTACATCAGCTTTCCACTATTTGGCTTGATTTAGCGGAGGATTTAGGTGAATATAAGAAGAGGTTCATTGGAACAGCTTATAAGAAATATGAAGATAAGAAACTACAGAGTAAAGTTGGTCTAGATATAGTTAATAAGATGCGCAGGATAAATCACAAAATGGCAAAAGAAATCGAGGCATTTTTTATCGATATGGAGGAGGTATTTTATGAAAGCTTTAGGATATTAAAGAGAGGAAGTAGATGCTGCTATGTCATTGGTGATACAAAATTAAAAGGGGTAAACATACTAAACGCGGAAGTCTTTGCCGAAAGTTTACAGTATTCGGGTTTTAAGCTTGATAAAATTATAAAAAGGGAGATACCTTCAAAAATACTTCCACAAAAAAGAGATGAAAAAACAGGTAGGTTTGCGAGTAATAATAATGCAAATTCGGAAGCATATCCAGTTGAATATATCGTCATTGGTTTAAAGGAGTGATAGAGATGGATTTTGAAGACTTAAAAAGACTATTTCTTAAAAAGCGAGAAAAATTAGGAGCTGACGTGTACAGAAGTATTTCAGAATTGTTGAAAGAGGCAAAGAAGCTTCATAAACAAGACTGGTTAAAACATCCGACTCCAGATAGAGACCATGAGCAAAGTTGGCGTGCATTTAAAGGAAAAAACTTGGAAAAACTGGTTCAATACATTATCACCGAAGAAGTTGAAGAACTTGGATTGAAAGTGGTCAATGGCAATAGCTTAGAAAGATCAACAAGTTTGCCCAAGGAATTGGGTCAAGTTAAGAGAAAATTGGCTATTGATTACGGAGAGTTTGGCTTACATTTACCGGATGTTGATATTATTATTTATCATCCTCGAACTTACAAGGTATTAGCTACTATTTCAAGCAAAGTTACTCTAAGAGAACGAATTGCTCAAACAGGATACTGGAAACTTAAGTTTCTACAAGATGAAGCTACAAAGCATATTAGAGTCTATTTTATTACGCCAGATGAAGATGGTACGTTAACTTATAAAGAACCAGTAAAGAAAGGAAGAGCTATTGTAGAAGTAGATTTAGATGGAAGTTATGTGCTAACAGAGGAAAGAATTGAGGAAAGCGAGAAAGTCAAATTGTTTGAACATTTTATTGACGATTTAAAGAGGTTACTGAGTAATGAAAAATGATAAGCCGTCATTTCAAACAACAACATTATGGGACTTCCCTAAACAGAGCTATGGAAAAACGCCAAAAGGAAATTGGCGATTTAGAGGTGTAACTCCGGCAGGAGTTATATGGAACCTTTTGCAACGATATACTAAACCCGGAGATCTTGTAGTTGATCCTATGTGTGGAAGTGGAACCACAATAGATGTAGCTAAAGAAGAAGGAAGAAGAATTATTAGCTATGACATTGCTCCTTGCAGGGATGACATTATTCAAAATGATGCAAGGTCTATTCCATTACAGGAAAATTCTGTGGATTTTGTTTTCATTGATTCTCCGTATTCTGACAACATCAAATACTCAGACCATTCAGCTTGTATTGGTAAAATCTCTTGTGAAAAAGAGGAATTCTTTGATGAGATTGAGAAAGTAACTCAAGAAATACACAGAATATTAAAACCTGGAAAGGTAATGGCGTGGCTAATTGGAAACCATTGGAGAAAGAAATCAGGTTTTATACCCGTTGGAATCAAACTTTATCAACGGCTCCTAAAGTATTTTGAACCCATTGACTTGATTTGCATTGCTAGACGCCATCAAACATCAAATACACCTCAATGGCATGAAAGAGCAAGAAAATTCAATTTTTATCTTCGAGGTTTCAAGTATCTTTTTATTATGAGAAAGACTGAGAAACAGCGATAATTATGAAAGACAAATATTATAAGCTTATTATATTTTTGGAGGTTAAATATGAGTTATAAAAAGGAATTTGAAAAAGGGCTAGATAAACTTTGGAAATATCGCAGAGATAACTTTCTTGCGATTGTGGGAGGGCAACATAGAAAAAAAATGTCTCGGAAAGAGAGGGAGAAAGAAATTAAAAATCTTTCAAATCTTGTTGTAGAGACTATGATAAGAGACAAAAAGATAAGGCAAGAATTTAATCAAACTACTAAAAAGATTAAGAGACTCAAAATATCTAAAGGAAATTTACAGAAGAGATTTAATAAATTCTTCCAGAAAGCAATAAAGAAAATTCATAACCGTAAATTTATTTACATCTTTTGGGGTAAAGAGAAAAAGTGTCTTTACGTTGGTGAATCAAGGAGAGGAATAAGAAGGCTTCGAGGATACAGACGAAGTATTATTTTTAAAGAAGCAAGGAAAGTAGAAATAAGAGTTCCAGTTCCCAAAGGATTGGCTAAATTAGAATGCATGGCAATTCACATACTGAAACCAAAATATAATGAAATAAAAGGACCTAAAAGGAAATACGCAAGAAAATGCCCAATTTGTAAGAATACCAATAGAATTAGAAAAGAACTAAGAAATGTTTTCGCAATCAAAGGATAATAGTATAAACTGGGTGTCCTGATTTTTTAGGATTTGAAAACTTGGTTTTATTCCGATACATCGGGAGGAGACAAAAAATTAATTTTAGAAAGGAGGAGAAATGGAACAGAAAAAGAGAGAGTTTATTCGGTTTGGTGTTGAGGAAGTTGCAGTGGAGATTGTGAGTGAGCCATTTGTGGTGAATACCTTTCGGGGGTTTGCACCTGTTGTAGATGTCAAAGTGGAAGAAGCTCAATGCCTCATTTTTCGGAAAGTCTAAAACGATTATACACTATAAAGATCTATAATCTTAGAGGGTAAAACTATGAACGAGCATCCAAATAATATACAGAAAGTTTTAGAACTATATCGTATCTATTCAGATGACAAGCAAAGGTATGACACCATAATTTGGCAATTTCCCACTGCCCTTGTTACTGTCAATATTCTTGCTATAAACTTTTTCTTGGATAAACCGTATTTGTTGCTTTTTATTTCACTGGCTAATTTTGTGTTGTTACACAGTCTCTTTAAGCATGTCTATCACCAAAAGGCTATAATAAAAGCTCTTAAAACAATTGGGGATAAACTGCGAGAATGCAATTTCGGAGACATTATACCAAACTTTGAAATAGGAAATAAAATTATGAAGATCAAATCGGCGGACTTGCTATCTTATGCGCTATTGGTTATGAATCTTGCTTTTTTTATTCTTATCATATTGAGGCTAATATGCAATTAATCGCCTGCCGTTCCATACGCGCATAGGTTTTACCAATCTCAGGCATAGCATAGTACAGTTTCTCGGGGTTGCTCTATTCTTCCAAGTTGACCGTTGGTGACTTTATCTAAACAATACGGTTAGGCAAAAAGTATATATGAAAAAATTTCAGTATTGAGTAAAGGTTTAAATATTGATATTCGCTGTTCCTATGTTCTTGATATTTTGAGGAGTGTATCTGATAATTTGGGGATTTAGAGGGATCAAAATTTGAAATATACTAAGGTTAGATAGATACTAATTCTTAAACTATTAGACAATTTGGTGTTTAAGATCTGTCACCGGGATGAAAGACAAATATTTTCAGCTTATTTTAGAAAAATATTTGGAGAAATGTGTTATGGAGAAAAGATTGGAAGGGTTTAAGTGGCATTAGAGAGTTGTAAATCTTGAAAAATTAACTTTAGAAAGGAGGAGAAATGGAACAGAAAAAGAGGGAATTTATTCGGTTTGGTGTTGAGGAAGTTGGGTTGGAGATTGTGAGTGAGCCATTTGTGGTGAATACCTTTCGGGGGTTTGCACCTGTTGTAGATGTCAAAGTGGAAGGAGAGGAAGGGCCAAAAAGTATGTATATCAGTGCTAAATCACTTGCGGATTCACTGACCCCGCTGGTGGAGGAGAATGGCGGTAAATTCACAGGGCTTAAGTTAAAAATCAAGAAAGAGTCGGCAGATAATCGGGCCCCTTATGTAGTTGAAGAGGCTAAATGATTAAATAGTCAGAGGCTACAAACCGAAAATTGATAGTACCGCCTTTATTACCGATTTAGCAGAAACTATTTGAAACTTCGCTTTCCAAATTGACTTTACTGATTAAACATTCTATGGGGAAAGTGGTGGTAAATGATTGAGAAAGGAGGTAACCATGTACATTGGCTTGCTGGTAATCGTTTTAGGAGTATTATTTTTGTTGAAAAATTTAGGAGTGATTGCTGGGAATTTCTGGGATGTTCTCTGGCCGTTGGTTATTGTAGTTGCTGGTATTTCCATGCTTTTTGGTCGTAAAAAACGTCATAAAGATTAAATAGAAGGAGTCAATAGTAAAAGAAGAGTTTTATGAAAAATAGAATATTTAGTGTTTTATTCATCTCAGTATTTGCTGCAATGCTGGGATTAGGGATTATTGCGCCCCTGATGCCGATTTATGCAAGAAGTTTGGGGGCAAGTGGTATATGGTTAGGGATAATATTTGCAGGTTTTTCTCTTTCCCGGGGAATTTTTATGCCCATAATTGGAAAACTCTCTGACAGAAAAGGGAGGAAGAGATTTATAACATTGGGATTGTTATTGTATTCTGTAATTTCCTTGGTATACCTCCTGGCTGGTAATGTTTACTATCTAACAACTGTCAGGCTTTTCCATGGACTTGCATCGGCGATGGTCATTCCTGTTGCCAGGGCATATATTGGTGAGATTGCAGAAAAAGGTGAAGAGGGCAGGTATATGGGAACATTTAATATACCACTTCTTTTAGGAATGGGTTCTGGTCCTTTTTTGGGTGGTATTCTGAATGATTCATTTGGAATTGCCTCAGTATTTTATGTGATGGCAGGTTTAGGAGCAATTGCATTTCTGATAACCCTGGTATTCTTGCCGGATAAAAAGTATTCGGGAATAAGGGAAATGGATGATCCGGTTCCATTTAAAGAAATTATCAAAAATAATGTTGTGAAAGGACTCTTTCTCTTCAGAGCTATTGATGGAATGGGAAAAGGGGTAGTGTTGGCGTTTCTGCCGATTTTAGCTTTTACAAAAGGGATAACTTCGTCTCAGGTGGGAATAATAATTTCTTTTAGTATATTTCTTATGGCTTTATTGCAAAGACCCTTTGGTAGGTTAGCAGATAGGTATAATAAGTTATTTTTAGTGTTGATAGGTTCGGGTCTGGGAGTGCTGACATTGCTACTAATACCAATTGCTCGTAATTTTTGGGAGTTATTTTTTATCAGTTCTCTTATGGGGCTTGGTGGTGCAACAGCGATACCTTCTGCATCAGCTTTATCAGTAGAAATTGGTCAAAGATTGGGAATGGGGTTTTCCATGGGGCTATTCAGTACTGCTATGAGTGTTGGTATGATAGTAGCACCAATAATATCAGGCGTAGTTATGGATACTTTAGGGGTGAAATCTGTGTTCTTTGTGGCGGGAGTGATAAGTCTTTTGGGAACATTTGTGTTTTACCATTATATTAGACGGGAGCGAAGGGTGGAGAGGTAGGATCTCCCACGATTCCATCGGGGAGTCCAGAGCGGTTTTTTAGGAGAGCGGAAATGATTGTGGCTGTTATTGGCGGGAATTATTGTAGTCGGGAAATGGCTAAAGTTGCTTATGAAGTGGGAAAAAGAATTGCCGAGAAAAAGCATATTCTTATATGTGGAGGATTGAGTGGGGTGATGGAAGCAGCCTGTCGGGGAGCGAAGGATGGAGGGGGCTTGACAATAGGTATTCTTCCAGGCAGAGATAAAAATGATGCTAATCGCTTTGTGGATATACCTATTGTCACGGCAATGAGTCATGCTCGAAATGCAATTATTACGCGCACTGCTGATGTTTTGATTGCTGTGGACGGAAGGTATGGGACTTTATCTGAGATTGGACTGGCTCTTGCTACAAGCAAGAAGGTGGTGGGAATCAATACCTGGGATATTGAGGGTGTAATTTCCGTGGGGAGTGTGGATGAGGCAATGGAGGAGATAGGAAAGGGATAATTTTTTGGAGGGAGAATTGAGAGCAATTGTTCAGAGAGTATCTGAAGCGAGCGTGAGTGTTAAGGAAAACGAATCATTGAAAGAGATAAATAAAATTAGAAAAGGTTTGGTAGTTCTTCTCGGAGTAGGAAAAGAGGACGGGGAGAATGATGCTGAATATCTTGCGGAGAAGGTTTCCAACCTGCGTATCTTTCCTGATGAGAACGATAGAATGAACCTTTCCATTCTTGATGTGGGAGGGGAAATTCTGGTTATTTCCCAGTTTACCCTGTATGGGGATTGTAGAAAGGGGAGACGGCCTGATTTCACATCTGCTGCCCCACCAGAGATAGCAGAAGGTCTATATGAAAAATTTATGGAAAAGGTAAAAGCAAAAGGAATAAAGGTTAAGTCTGGGGAGTTTCAGGCTCGGATGCTTGTTGATATTTATAATGATGGGCCGGTGACTATTCTTTTGGAAAGTAAATCTTAGGTTCGAATTATAAACAGTGCGAAAAAGATTTTTCTTTTTATTATTTTCAATCGTAGTAATTATGTTTATCCTGGTCGCCTACCGCTGGTCACAACCAGATATCTACCTGGAAACAGAGAAGAAGACCCATCTCCATTACGACTTCGTTGACATTTCTGCTGGAATAAAAAATAGACACTTTAAAGAAGATTTTAAACAGAGAATTCTCCCTGCCATAATCTACCGGGGAATATCTCCTGTTCCTACAATTGGTAAAAAATGGTCTGTGGGATTGAAATACGATGAGAAAAATGGTTGCTGGCAAGGAAGATGGCCAGTCCCTTGGAATGCTCCTGTGGGAGAGTACAGGGTTGAAATCTGGTTATCTTCTGAACTGAAAGAGAAGATTCGCCTCGGGGAATGTAAATTTTTCATTGCCCGTCGGAAGCCTCAAAAGTTGAATCCTGGCTTATCTGTTATGACCATGGAGAATATGCGTCCATTGAAAACAATGAGGGTAAAGGGACCGGATGGAGAATGGGGCGATTGGAAGAAGCTCTTCGATTGGGTAGAGTTTTCTGGAGCTAATACTTTCTGGTATATGGCAGGTCAGACTTCGGCTTATGAGGAGAAGTTGCCTGATGATTTTCCCTGGAACAAAGAAAATCTCGATTTTATTGATGATTTAGCTAAAGAGGCTGAGAAGAGGGGCATTGATTTTGGCTATTGGGTTCAGTGTTACATCGTCCTTGGCCCCAGAAGATATAGGGCTAATTATGAGTATGGGTGGGATTATAAATATGACTTGGGGAAATCTGTTCCTACCCGTGGTATCTCTGTCGGGGATAAGAAGCGGATAGAAGACATAATTAAATTTATTAAAGGGTTAAACAGAATTGAAGAAATCGATTATGTGGGGTTGGATTATATTCGCACAGCAAAAGGTGGGCTGGAGTTAGTGGATGAGTTTGTTAGAGAAATGGAAGTGGAAGTTCCCCAGAAGTGGGAAAAATTTTCTAAAAGGGAACGAATGGAGTGGTTGGGAAGGATAGCGGAGCGTACGCGGGGAAGGGATATCCCGCTCATAGACCAGTGGAATTGGTGGAGGGCAAGACAGACAGCAATAGTATTGAAGAGAATAAAAGAGGAGACAGGTCTTACCAAGCCCCTATGGGTGTTCAATCTGAGCTGGGAAAAGGGTTGGCAGCACGGTCAGGATGTGGTGATGAAGAATGATGCTGGTGCTGACATAATTGCCGTAATGCTCTACGAGGCAGACCTTAAGCAGTTAGATTGCTTGATTGAGGACTGGAAGGACTATGTAAACAGGGGAGATGCCAATTTGATTGTTGGCGATGATTACGATTGGCCACTCCATCAATATACTCTGAATCCTGCAGGTCCAGAGGATTTTTATGGACGGACATTAAAAGCAATGGAGAATATCTATGGAGATGGACTGGTCTCAGGAATATTTACTCATGACTTAGCGCGGGCTCTCTGGGGAAGGAGAGGCCCATATCCGCCTCAAGAGTGGGTATTGGCTGGCGCTTCCAGTTTTTCGCGACTAAGGGAAGAATGGGAGATGATTCCTATCCACATTGAGATTGAGATTCCCGAGAAGGTCCTTTTCAATACGGAGTTTTCTGCAAATGTAGTGGTGAAAAATTGTGGACCCCTTGAGGTGAAGAAGATAGAAGTTTCTATACTGCCTCAGGAAGGAATTAAAATTGTTTCTGGAAATTATAAAGAGATAGAATCCCTGGCTCCTGGTGAGACTGAGAGAGTGGAATTCAAATTAAAGATAAATGAGTTCGATTATGAACGGGGATTCCGACATATGGTAGCCTCAAGGACAGAGTGGAACTCTGGTGAATTTCCCGGTTATGCTTTTAAATATCTGAGCTTGATTGAGGAGCCTCTTTTGTTTCCTGCCACAACATTTGCAATGTTGGAATAAATATGAATAAATGGCTATTAAAAGTAATTCTAATATGTTTATTATCAATTTTCCTTACAGGGTGTTTCTCAGGCGAAGAAAAAGGCGGAAAAAAAGGAGCGGAAATGAAGATTTACATTATACCAATTGGAGACGTTGAGAAAAAAACGCTTTTGAAATTGTCCTGGGTTTTGCGAGAGAAGTTTGAGGCAGTGTTTGAGGTGGGTGAGCCATTGCCACTTCTTGAGGATGCTTACAGGCCTCTGCGGGGACAATATTTTGCCACTCCCATCCTGGAAGAATTAAAACAAAATATTCCGGAAGAGGCGGATAAAGTCTTGGGTGTTCTCGATGTGGACATTTTCGTTCCTGCACTGAACTTCATCTTTGGTCAGGCAGACCTGGGTAGAAACGCGGCTTTGATTTCTTTAACTCGCTTGCGGGAAGAGTTCTATGGAAATAGCAAGAATGAGAAAATCTTCTTTTACAGGGTAGTTAAGGAATCGGTTCACGAATTGGGGCATACTTTCGGTTTAAGGCATTGTGACAATCCGAAATGTGTGATGCGCTTTTCCAATGATATTCGGGACACTGATATAAAAGGAGCAGATTTTTGTGAACAGTGCAGAGAAAAACTGGAGATAAAGCTAAGATGAGAAGAAAAGTTATTCTTTTTTTGATAGTGTCCTGTTTAATGGTCCTCAACTGTTGCCGAA
>DAOVHK010000014.1 GCA_030671905.1 Clostridia bacterium
ACTTTATCGGATAAATAAACAACGCCTTTATGGAAATAAAAAAACCTACAAAGAAACAAAAACTATAAAGCAAAGGAGTGGTGGCAATTATCCATTTAAGATTATAGTACCACAGTGTTAGTGGGACACCTCGACCATAAAATTTTGCTGTGGCTGCAAGTGACTCAAAAAAATTACCGATTGGATTCTCCCATAGTAAAGGCCAAAAAAGAACGGTGAATGCAATCAATAAAAGTGCGTATACAGGAATAGTTTTAATAATTTTTTTTATTTCTTCCTTGTATCCTCTAAATCTTAATAAATCTGTGGCGAAAAAGATGAATGTACATAAAGGAAAAATGACTCCTACCGCATGAATATCAATCAAAATAGCACAAGTTAACGCATGAAAAACAGCTCTGGGAAAAGTCTTTTTCTCAAAGTATCTTATTAAAGTATACGTACTTATTGTATAAAAAGATAAAAAAGGAATGTCTACTGAATTATAAAAAGAATGGGAGAATATTCTGGGATGTAAAATCAGAAATAAACTTCCCAGCAATCCAATTTTCCAGCTTTTAAAATGAAATTTGCATAATAGATAAAAAAAGAACGCGCTTAAATAAAATAGCAGAAAAGTAAACAAGTGCCGCATAAGAAGGATATCCCTTGAATCAGTAAGATTTAGTAATTTCTTTTTAACAAAAACTAAAAATAGCTCAAAAGCAGGTCCGTGAGTCCAATCGTGCCTATACTTCTTATTGATAGGAGCAGGAGGGAAGCCTTTAGATGTAAAATCACGAATATAACCATACCAGCGTTCCCCAAACTGTTGATTGAGATATTCATCGCTATGAACACCGTAATCATTAAATATATTTAGACCTATGAAAAGAAACCCCAGGAAGAAGAGAAACACAATAACCTTTTTGTTGTTTTCAATTAATTTCAAGAACAACTTCTTTGCACCTCTGACAATTCCACCTCTCACGAATTTGGGGACACAATTTTCAATTATTCTTTTTTATATTTTTTCTCTAGAAGAGTCGTCCATCTTAATAGCCTATCTCTTTTTTCGCTATGTTTAAATAGTTAATAATTTTTCACCCATGATGTAAAGTATCTTTTTGCCAATGAAAGAAAGAAGATTATTTCTTGCAGAGACCTTATTTTAAGAGGAGAAAACCCTTTTAGATAACCTTTTCTTTACCAATCGGTTATAAATCAATCTCTTCCAAACTCCTCTTTAAGCTTAAAGACCTTTATCCGTTGGTATTTGAACTCTGGCGGTGTAATATCAGTGTAACGGGCAGCCAGCCATTGTCTGCTGCCGAGAGGACGGCGGCGTGAAAGGAGGATAATTGAAGGCCAGGTATCATTCTTGACTGGTCTGAATATATCAGTTCCCATTTTGTGGGCGATGAAATCATCGTAATATCCGAAAAAGGAGCCGTATTTCATCCAATTTTCGGCATGGTTGAAGGCCAGTAAATGGGCGCAGCCAATCGCATAAACGCTTTCGTTGTCTTCGAGAAACTGTCCCACTGTTGCTGCCAGTCGGTACTGGTCAGAAAGTGTGTATGGAAATTTGGTTTTGGCAGGACCTATTATAATCAGCGCCAAGAGAAAAAACAAACAGAACCCAGATGCTATATAATTGAACTTGCGTCTTAGTATAACTGAGATATCCTCAATAGAGCGGTCGAGTGTCCATCCAGACATGATTGCCGTGAATGGTAAAACAAAAAATATATCAGGGCACCACTGATGGTCATAGTATGTGAAAGCTAGTGTGCCATACATGCATAGATGAAAGTACAACCACCCTGCCTCTTTCTTAACGAAGGAGGAAATACTCTGCGTGCTTCGAAAGACGCGAATCCAATACCTTATCAGGCCATACGCAAAAATGATGGGAAGAATATTAAATCTTCCAAAGCCCGCTATCCAGATTCTCTTAAGTTCAAGAAATAATTTCATATAACCTCCAAAAGGATGTAATTTAAACCTAGCAGGAAAGTAATAGGCCTGTTTGAGCTGTTCCCACAGGGAACTGGTAAAAATGAAATATGCCTCATACACGAGAATTGGAAGAATTGCCCCCAGAACAGCTAATCCAATGTTGTGGAATCGCTTGGGATAAAGGGCAAGCACAATCACGAGTATGCCTAACATGAGTAGCGATGGTTGCCAGCAAAGGAAGCTCAGGGACGCACACAGACCAGCCCAGAACGGTTTTCTCCTGCAAAAGAGAAGGATGGTTAATAGCATAAATAGGATTATGAACACTTTTGACCGACACCCCTGGGCACTATGGATGATGTAGGCTGGAAAGGAAAGCATTGACAAGGCAGCGAAGGCTGACGTCCTGAGGCTTTTCGTCAGGTGGTAGGACAACAACCAAATCAGTCCAATTGAGGCAGCAAAAATACTCACAGAGAGGATGCGTGCAGAGATAAGGTCGGAAATGCCAACGACACGGCCGACATAAATAGCCATACCTGAAAGTAGTGTGGTCAATGAATTCTCTATATCGAAATAGCTTTTGTGGGGTGGAAAGCTTGACGCAACTCGCTCCGAAATATAAAAATAGTGCTGATTGTCACCTAACAAAGGTAGTTCATGAATACCGTAGCAAAATGCTACTCCTACTGCCACAAAAGCAAAAAGTAAAAAGCAGAGGAATTGCTGTCGTGTGGAGATATATGTTTTCATAGCCTCTTTAACTCTATTGTCATAAACATTCCGATATAATTATTCAGTGGTATTAAAATCCATTCGATACCCTTAATCATATTATAGGTAAAAGATGGCAAAAACTGCCGAAAAGATAACCCACCACTGATTATATAGTGCAAAGGTGTATGATTTTTCAGTTTTACGATTCGAAGTGCTGGAAAATCTTTTTCAAATTGCGTTCTATCGCAATAAAAGATAATCTATAGAATTGCTAGATTAGCTAAAGAAAGGGGTCTTCCTTTCTCAAAACCCCAATTCAAGCTGTGTCCGGATGTATAGGATTAGGACATAGCCTGAATTTTATGTCAAAAGTTTCGTAATGAAAATTTCGATTAATAAACCGGCTTCAGGGTGAGCCTGCTGGTTTTATCATAATTGTTTTTCCACCTCGTTTTAGGCATCTCTAGATTTCTTTGAAAAAGCCTCGCGCATTATGAATGTGATGCAAGACATTTATCATAAAAAAGCAGAGACAGCGCTATCTTTAAACGGCATTTTAAGTGCGGAAAAAAACCATGTCCATTCCAGGGATATCCTTAATATCAGAGGTAACCACATTAGGCATAATCTTTTTAATACCCCCCCGCTCCCTAATTCAACAGATAGGCCTTTATCTCCTTTATCTGATATTGATGACTTAAACTGATTATAAAAATCTATATAAAGTTTTTTAAGAAATAGCTTCTTTTGAATAATTTCTCTATGTAGTAATAGAGCGGCATTAATATCATCCCAATTGGATATCTTTTTTGCTTCAGTTAGTTTTAGCCAGTCTATAATTTTTATCACTCCTTTATGCCCTTTTTTCATCTTCTTTTGACCCTATCGGCTAAGGAAGTCTATCTAGAATATCAGGAGAGAATCTTTGCATACGGTAGATTGTAGCTTTCATAGTTGTGGCTACGTAATCTTTTTTTGGCTTAATTGAAGGGTTCCAGAATTCCCATACCTTCTCTCCTTTTCTGGTTACCTCAAACACATGCCCTTTATCGCTTTCAGTGATGAGTACATTGCCATTAGGCAGCGCATAAGCGCCGCCCCGGCCAAAACTATAAAATGATTCTGGCGGGTCTGCTTTGTATTCCCAAACAATTCCCTTGGTAATCGGATCTAGTTCAACCACTCTTGAGTACTTCCTATACGAGCCGTTGTCAAAGATCAAGATGTTGCCATTATCTAAAACTGATGGGTGGTGTTGTTTCTCTAATTCTCCCTGCCCCCAGCTCCATATAACCTTCTCTTTTTCAACATCTACGATGGCTATAAGGTTTAGGTCACATAAAGAAAGTAAAACATCACCCTCCTTTGCCACTCCAATATTCCTGTTAATCACTTCAACAGTATTGACATGGAAAAAAGTAATAAATTTTTTATTCCTATCAAGTTGTTTCTGGATCAAGATTCTACTTCTTTCAGAGAAGAGTTCCTTCTTGAATAATTTTGAGAAAGGCAATATTTTCTTTACTTTTCTTTTTGAATCCAATATTATTAGAGCCTGATCCTTAAAATTCGTTATTATTCTATCATAATAACGAAGCTTAGAGATTGGTCTGTGAATAAGAGCATAGATATCATCATTATCTGCAATCCAGAAATCATGATGAAAGCCATTACCTTTTTTATCTTTCCATTCAACTTCGCCTTTACGATTTAACTTCAAAAGTTTTGGTTGGACTAAGAGCAGAAACCCCTGTTGATAAGGTTTTAATATATCGAAATAACGATGTGGTTCTTTAATATCGAATGTATGGATTATCCTCCCCTGCATATCCATAAAAATTATTTTCCTAGCGCCGAAATGATTGCTATATACGTTGATGCCTTTGTATGATTTATCAGGCTCGTAAAGGGTAACCCCTATTTTGTTTTTATTTTCTTCTGATACCTTTGTCCATGCCACATATCCTAAAGATTTCAGTCTTTCAATATTAGATTGGGCATTGATTTCTTCCCGTTCTCTTTTTAAAGCGAAGATGCCGAATAAAGATAATCCTATAACCACTGCAATAACAAGAGAGCAAATCAGCAGAAACGTTCTCGATCTCTTTTTTGCCATTTTAAATAAAAATTTGATTCTTTTCACAGCAAACAGTTACCTCTCAATTAATAGCCATCCGTGAATAAATCATATTTTTAGGATCTGATCTTTTTAGCTCTTATTTACCCAAAGCTTAAAGTATCTTTTTGCCAATGAAAGAAAGAAGATTATCTCTTGCAGAGATTTTATCTTGATAAGCGTTTTTAAAATTTTACGAGGATGGAGATAAAAATTCTTAATCATCTTTTCTCTTAACGCCATAACTTCTTGAGCAGATAGGTGGGGTGTGTTGATTATCGAGAAATTTTGTTCAAACATAGACCAATCGTTATATTTCAGCCAGCCAAGCTTTTTTGATTCATCATATAAAGGAGACCCGGGGAATGGAACATAGCAATAAACCTGTATGTAATCTGGGTCCAATTTTTTTAACAGTTTTATAGTATTTAAAATATCGCCTTTTGTTTCTCCGGGATAACCCACAATAACATGGCCTGTCACTTCCATACCAACTCTTTCTGTAAGCTCTACCGCCTTTTCTATGTCTTTTATTGTTATATTTTTTCTCATTAAATCCAATATTCTTTGTGTTCCAGATTCAATACCATACCCGATTATCCAGCAGCCAGCTTTTTTCATAACCTCTAAAAGCTCTTTATCCACCATATCAACCCTTGCGTTGCAAACCCATTTTACACCCGGGACTTCATTTATAAGACCCTGGGAAATATTGTACATATGTCGCCTATCAGAAATTCCATTTTCAAACCAAAACAGAAAATCATTTATGTTGTATTTTTCTCTCACATATTTGATTTCATCCACAATCTTACGCCAAGATCTAAAGCGTGCCTTTTTCCCATAAAAAGTCCCGGCTGCGCAGAATTTGCAGGAATAAGGACAGCCTCTTCCAGTCAAAACGAGCAAAAAAGGGTGATTTGTTATAGGAAGTCTATATCCACCTAAATTAATGAGGTTCCATGCAGGATATGGTAGTTCATCTAGATTTTCGATAAAAGGTCTTTTCTCGTTGTAAATTATTTCATTATTGACTTTATATATTAACCCTTTTACCTCACTTATTGGGCGTCCATCTCTTAAACTCACCGCCAAATCTCTAAGGGTATATTCCGGTTCTCCGTTAACAATGAATTCTACGTTAGGATTTTCCTTAAATACCACCTCCGGCAAAGCGGTAACATGAATGCCAAAGAAAACTGTCTTTATGTTTTTATCTATTTCTTTTGTCACATTGGCTACTTTTAAATCGCCGTCAATTGAAGGCGTAGATGTATTAACAACAACTAAATTTGGCCTGAAATCTTGAATTATATGTTTTAGCTGTTTGAAACTTATACCGTCGTTAGAGCAATCTTTCAGGCTTACCTTAAAACCGGCTTCTCTTAAAATAGCTGCGATTAAGGCAAGGGTAAGCGGCGCCCAGCTTGTACCCCAAGCCTCTTGCCTCTGCATGCAACGGCCTTCCCTTGTTATTCTAACATTATCGACTACTGGAGGATTTAATATTAGTACATTCATGATAATTGTCAATCACTTTTTAAAAAAGATTTTTTACTAAAGAATAAATATATCTAAACCAGACTTTTTTTAGAACAATAG
Source organism: Clostridia bacterium (assembly GCA_030671905.1). Lineage (GTDB taxonomy): Bacteria > UBA6262 > WVXT01 > WVXT01 > WVXT01 > WVXT01. The sequence goes on from DAOVHK010000014.1 coordinate 6,377, forward strand.
CAGAAGTTCCATGCTTTCTTTCATATTCGTGACTTGGTATTTCACCAATTTTGCAACCCTTTTTAAGAGATTTCATAACCATCTCCTGTTCAATAGTGGTTATATTCTCTTTTAAGTTTAAAGATTTAGCCACGCTTGCTTTTATAGCCCTAAAACCGTTCTGGACATCTGTTAGTTTTTGCCTCCACCTTAAATTAATCAAAAGATTTATTATTATGCTTCCCAGAAGCCGCATACATTTATCGATATCTCCCTGCAACTCATCACTTCCTCCCTTACCTCGCGAGGCTATTACCATATCTACTCCATCCTTAAGCCCTATAGGTGCAACAAGTTTGGGAATATCTCTTGCATCATGAGAGCCGTCAGCATCTATAAGAACTATGATATCCCCTTGAGCTTTCTCTATACCCACCCTAACAGCTTTACCTTTTCCTGTTCCACTATCTGGGAAAACTTTTGCTCCTTCTTCCTCGGCAATTTTTCTGGTAGCATCTTGAGAATTTCCATCTATTACTAAAACCTCAAAAGCATACTTTTTAGCTTCTTTTATTATATCTCCTATAGTAGGTGCCTCATTTTTAGCAGGTATAACTACAGATACCTTTACATTCTCCATAATATAATCATCCTTCTTGGATGTTATAATGCTTTTGATTTAATTTGTTTCTTCAGTTTACTTAATATTTCTTTTATAAATTTATTGATTCCTAAAATAAACCATACCTATGCGTTCTTGTTTTCTTTTAATATTATACATATAACGCAAAGTAATTTGCAACAAAGAATTAGCTTTTGTTAGTGTCAAGAACTTTGGGGATTCTTTGCTTGAACTAAAGCGGAAGTTTGGGGCATAATCTGATTCCTCTATGTGCTAAAGCACATAGCTTTTTAATGTTGAACTCTTATGGCTACCAGTATCCTCATTACTGTCTCATCTATTCTCTGACGCTCCTCAAAGAAGGCAGCATCTCCATAATAATTCCTTTTACCGAACTCCCCGGCAAAATCGAAAGATAATATATCGTTAAATTTGTATCCCAGGCCTCCAGTAAAGGAGACCATCTGAAATTCTTTACTGCCATAAAAGGGTTGAAAATAGAAGCCATATCTTAAACAAAGAGCATCTCTCAGGTAGTGCTCTGCACCAATACGAAATTCAAAGGTATCCCGGTAATTGGTTCCCGATTTAAATCTCGACCATTCGCTAAAGATAATCTCAGCCGCTATTGTGGAAGAGACTTCATCAACGAAAGTATAGGCTACACCAAGACCATAAGATAGAGGAAATTTTAGCTCTGTTTTGCCTTCTTCTTTGGACGTAGGATAATCTGCTTCCCATTTATCATTGACTTTTCCCTTTGTGTTAACAGTAAATCCAGCTCTAAACTCATCGGTGAAACAAAGCATTCCTCCGAGTGTGAAGTTGAAACCAGAAATCTTTGATTTGAGCTCGGTAATGGCAGTTGGAGGAGAAGCGTAAATAGTCGAACTACTCTTAAGACTACTCTCTCCGTCCAAGAAGTTAATGGCTCCACCTATATATAAATATGGCGTGGGCTTCCATGCTCCTCCTAAACTATAGGCATAGAGGGTTCCTTTTCCATTGATACTGGTAGAGCCGATTTTCTCGCCTGGCGAGCCTGCATCAAAGATGGTCTTCTCATGCTGGTAATTGTTATCGTATAAGGGAGCAAGCCCTAAAGCCAGCATCAACTTTCTTTTAACCGGGAAAGCAACTACAGCACTGTTGAGTTGAAAATAGTAATGAGAATTAAAATAAGTCAATTCATCTTCTGTAACCACTTTTTCTACAACCGGCGCTATTCCCAGGGCTAATGAAAATTCCTTCTTCTCCAAAACCCCGAGACAGGAGGGATTTACAAAGATAGAAGAAGAATCGGTTGCACTGGCAATTGATGTCCCTCCCATTCCCATAGATCGAGCCCCAATTCCAGAAATGGGATCTCCTAAGTGAGAAACTCCCAGATAAGTAAGCGCGTCAACTCTCGAAGCCATAAAAAAGAAAATAGTAACTAACACAAAAATAATTCTTTTTCTGTTCATCTTTCCTTTATAACCCAACCTTTTTCTGATTATCTCACCACTTCACATCCCACTGTAACCTGAACACGTGCCTTCTACTTCTGATTATCTTGTCTAATTCTTGTTTATTTTCCGGTCTGCTTATTCCATAATCATTCAAGTAGCGTGTATTTTCATATTTAATCCATAGCCTGGTGTTTTTAGTAATTTCTTGTGTTATCATTAAGTAGTACCTTACACCTTTACCATAAGTCCACCAATGGAAGGGAGTCAAGCCCATAGGCCATAAGAATTCAATTTCACTCAGAGCAACTCCTGGCTCACCTTCGAAAAAGATGAGCCTCCCTTCGAGTTTTAACTTACGAGTTGCATTGTACTTGAGGTCGCCAAAAATCAAGTGTCCTCTATCCACTTGCTCAAGCTCATAAATACTATTCTTTCTCCCATCCCACCTCACCTTAAACCTCACCGTACCATCCGGATTCCAGGTAACCTGCACTCTCGTTTTCTTCCAGCTCTGGTATAAATCTTTATTTTCTATCTTTTTATCATACCAGTGGTCCCACTGTCGGAAATATAGTTCCAGCTTCCTTGATACTCTCTGTTTAATATTGAACCAGAACTCCTTATCCCTTGTGGGCATTAAATTATCCTCTCTCCAAGGATGGCGAACAGGTCTAAAATAGACTTGTATTTCCCTCTCTCTATCCTCATACTTTCCTCCAAGGAATACTCCATTTTCATTCCAATCTTCATCTCTACGTCCCACTATAGTGGTGGCGCTACTATGTTCGTTATAGTAATCTGGGTCATATTTATAGATAGTCATCCATAAAGTAAAGGCGCTTAATTTGAGCATGGGCTGAATCAGCCACGCTTCACCATAACCTATGCACTTGGCATATTCAGCGTAAAGATTCAATTTTTTATACCAGGTATTAAAATCGAACCCGAAAACCCTGTTTCTCTCTCCTCGAAATAGATAGTATCCTTTCTCTTCAGGCGGATTAATCATAGGGCTGTATTTACTCTGGTAACCCATAAAACCAATCTGTGAATCTCTTAAGAAATTATAAGCTATCCTACCGCCGATCAGTTCCTCTGTCAAACTGTCGTTTCTCTCCAGTTCATTATCACTGGTGATATAACCCATATTCGCTCTAATAGCGACCAGGCTCTCTTTCACAGTTCCATCCGGATTCAAGGTTGCGTCGAGCTTCTTATTCGAATAGAAGAAATCCAAGTCGAATTGTTTTATTCTCTTATTTACCGCCAATCCTCTGAAACAAACATTTGGTGCTGTCCCTCTATCCTCAGCAACACCTTTAGCTTTAATCTTTATCGGTCTGACCAATTCTGTTGCTAAAGGATAATAGAAAATTAATCCCTGATTATACTGAAGCTTATAATTACCAATGACTATCTTATCAAAGGAATAAACATCTCGCATTACCAGCCAGTATTTGGTCAAATAGTATTTCCAGAGATTATGAAAACTAATCGCGGGTTCCGAACCACTGTTTGACTGAGCACCCCCGTGACGAAGGACCCACCCCGCTTCATAGTGATTTCCATATTTCAACCTTGTGCGATTATAAACATATGGGGGATTCTGAAATTTAGGGTCAGCATTAAGATAAGCTTCACTATCCGGCTTAGCCATCTTCATTCTCCATCGGAAATCACCTTGCAGGGCTACAGGCACTCTTATTGGTTCAACCTTAATATAGGGAGCTATTCCCTCAAATATCTCATCGCTCATCCCTGGCACATTCTTAAGTTCCTCCACTTCTGTAAATCCCTTCTGTTGGCGATAGAGAATGACTGCCCTTGCCAGGCGCGAATCAATTACAGGAAGCTTTAACAATTGGTCGAAAGAGACAGTATTTAAATCAAGGGGATGGTCTTTCAACTCAGCAAGTTCTTCCTTATCCACTGCCCCGGGAGATATTGTCTCTGCCTCATCCTCTTCAAATGCAACTTGACCTACCACTGGTGGACCTAGATTGGTCATCGAAATTATAAACGAACCAAAGATAATAGCAACAATTCTTACCATCATTACTGGTCGGGCACTCTTTAGAGTGCCAATTAATTTTGCATAGTCTGGTTGCCCAAATGTAGAGAGAAAGAGAACAAGTGCTGACCGTTCAGGAAAGGATGGCTCAAAAATGCATAATCGAATTTGAATATGTTCCAGCAAAAACCAAAACCTCCAGTAAATCTCGCTGGATCGTTCCCTATCCCGACACGCAAAGTAAAATTTCTATTCAGGCTGACTTCAAAACCAGCTCTTATCTCAGGCTCAACCATTATCGAACTCATTGGTAGATGCAAATCGAGAGAGGTAATGTAACCAGAAAGAGGCTGAAAAGATGCCCCCACTCTAATCTTCTGGGCTAAATTCTCCGGGGAGCTACCGAGCCGGGGACTGTTCAGATTCATTGCCATAATTCCCAATCTGAACTTAGAACTAATATCGGCAAGGGCTCCCACATCCAGACCGAAAGCCGAAGCCCTGCCATATTCTGAGTTTGCGCTGGCTCCTTTGATCTTTAGACTCATAATTTTCACATTGAAGCCGAAATATAGACCACTCCCCAAACTCTGCCCGGAAGAAATAATAGTCTGGCTCTCTCTATATTTTGAATACCCAAACTGTGAATAAGATAATCCAAAAGTTCCTACTTTTTTAGTAGGAACTACTGCCCCAAACAGATAATATGTCAAATCCTTCAGCCCGAAAAGTCGAGTGGTCATCGTCATAGCCTCTACTTCTTTGACTAGTTCCAATCCAGCGGGATTCCAGTAAATAGCATTAATGTCATCAGCCACACCTGTAAACGCTCCAGCCATCCCCATTGGACGAGCTCCCGCTCCCTTCTCCTCAAAAGCCCCATAACTGGGTAAAACGGCGGGGAAGTAGAAAAGCAAAAAAGCAAAAATTACGAGAAAAGTTTTTCTTACCATGTTTCTATCTAAGTTTTCTTCCTACCACTATTGTGTCTGTTCCTTTAGTTACCTTTCCTGTATTTTCGTTCAGTGCCTCAATGTGACAGATATAAATTCCAATTGGTACGATTGTGTCTCCAAAATCATCCGCACCATCCCAGGTTACAGAGCCTTCCCCGTCAGAATCCACCTCTTGGTCAATCAGCACCCTAACTAACCTTCCTCTGACATCAAAAATTCTCAACGTAATTCTTGAACCGTCTGGTACATTATATTTTATTTTTCCCTCAGTTGGCCTACCACTTATATCGTTATAAGGAAAAAAGGGAGAACTAGTGACTTCAATTGTCTTTGTGGTAGGTTCTTCTTCCGGTTGATTCCAAAACTCTTTGCTGTTTTCATCCTTAGGAGTGCCATTAATCGAATTGCCCTCATCATCAGTACCGTTTCTCGTAATACCATCATTAGTATGCCAGTTATTCTTTGTAGTCCCAGGAGAACCGGAATCTATCCTTTCCATTGTATAAGCACCATCCTTTTCTCCTGCGAACCAACCTCCGTTTGTTTCACAAGGTACTGAATCAATCAAATTACCCGAAGCATCCCTGAGTTGGAAGTCTTCACTTGTGTTTTCTAAAGCACCTGTATAGATTTGGTCAGCCTTCAAATCTTTTATTGTTTGATCATCTGTTCTTTCCAAGAGAAAGTAACCTTTGGCTGGAATAATTCCAACCAGAGAAATATCGGGTGTTCCATCGGCTGCTTTTAGACTCCAACCAGTTAAGTCAATAGAAAGGCTGGAGTTGTTGTATAATTCTATCCATTCATCATAATATGAGCAAGTAGTGCCCATCCAAGCGATTTCATTAATTACAACATCACCTGGCGACGCTCCAAGAGCAAGACCAAGAGATAAAAAAAGAACCCCAATCGATTTTAAAATAATAAGTTTTCTCATAGGATTCTAATAAACAGACTCCCTATTTATATATGATTTATACTCTTAGCTACCACTGTTCACTTTCTTCTTGTAACATTGCCTCATATTTGGTCAATAATAATTTCTCTACAGCCTTTTTAACTCCCTTATCGTAAATATAAATCTGTTTTATCCAGCGATGCCTGCCCTTTTCAGGTGGCCTCGCTGGCCAAGCAATCCAAGGGCCCCTCTTACCTTCCATTATTCCGCAAGAGACAGCCACTGCATTATTGAAGGTAACTTCTACATTAACTTTCCTTTTCCCAGCTCTCCTCAACCTGAACCAATCCGTAACTTTGAAAGAGACTCGTTTAACCTTATTTTCAGCTGGTTCTTCCGTCTCAATTGCTTCTATTACAGCATTTCTCGCTTTTTCTGTGAGGAACTTTATTTGAGGATAGACAATTCCCTTCTTGCTTATGTATTCAGGAAACTTCAATACTGTTTTATCATCAACTTTCATTACCTTTATTTCTCGTACCACGATACATTCATTGAGCATAACCTTAGCAACTCCTACTACTCCTTCTTCATTCTCAACTGGCTCTACTTTAACTCTTGTAACACTGATGGTCTCCAAGTCTCCCTTCTTCTTTTCTGCTCCCACCACTACCGAAGAGAGAAGAAACACTACCAGCCCTGCAACAGACAGACTCTTCCATCTTCTTAAAAATTTATAAACCATCCTTTTACTCCTTTCCAAAATTCTCTTCCTTAGATTTTATGAATCACGGGGTCACGAGAGGATAACCTGTCTAACTTTTTACTTGTCAACGATTTGAACTATTTTTTGTTGAGTGGGGGACATTCGGATTTGATTCTGTTAAACTCGTCAAGGAAAAATTTAGCAAGGGGGATGGAATCTATGAGGACGGAAGCTTCGTTATTCTTTTCTAATGCATAATAGCTCCAGTTGGTGCTACCGATTATGGTGTATCTTTCGTCTATTATGATGAGTTTGTTATGAGTAGTCTTGGAGCGGGAATCGAAATATACCTTGACACCAGCCTGGGAGAGCATAAATCCTCCCTCTCTTTTGTTTCTTCTGGTGATTTTTCCAAAGGTGCCCTGTTCTAAGATTACTTCTACATTCACTCCTCTTTTGTGAGCATTTATTAAATCTTGAACTAACTGGTTTTCCAGGCTTTCTGGATACTTTCGGTAGTAGAACATTTCAAACATTACAACATAGATGGATTCTTTTGCTTCACTTAGGAGTTTATGGACTGCTGGATAGTATAACCTGTTGGGAATCGGCTTCACATCTTTTGCCGGGAGGGCTAAAACAATCTGTAAAGAAAGGGAAAATATTAAAATAGCGATTAATACGTATCTTTTGACTTTCATAATTTTGAATTCTTGTTTTCTTTTCTGACGATATCCACAAGTTCTAAAATATCGTTAAGGTCGTAATCTGCTCCCGAATCTTTAGTGCCAAACCTATCGCCATAGCGAGCAAAGGCTGTTTTTATTCCCATTTTCTTTGCTCCCACTACATCGCGCTCTGCCCAGTCTCCCACCATTAATGTTTCTTCAGGTTTGACCTTGAGGATATCGAGGGCCATCTGGAAGGGTTTGGGAGATGGTTTCTTCTCTCCAGTATCCTCGTAGGAGAGCACACGCTCGAAGTAGTGCTGTAACTCTAAGGCACAAATCCTCATCCATACGGGAAGCCTGGGAGCATCGGTAACAATTATCATCTTTATTCCCATTTTTGCTAAAGTGGTCAGGGTAAGGTGGACGTGGGGATAGAGACTCATTGTCCCCTCTTTTGCTTTGCGATAGCCAATGATGCCTGAGGCGAGGATTCTGTAATCGATGTGGCCAAACTCACGCTGTAAAACTTTATCGAATATGAGCTGGTCTTCAATCCCCTCTTCTCCGTATGCTTTGTGAATTTTATCTACCATTTCCTCTTTGGGCATCTTCAATCCAGCATCAATCATTGCCTCTACTGCGGCTTCTACTGCTACACGCTTTACTTTCATAAAGTCTACTAAGGTATTATCCATATCGAAAATAATTGCTTTAATCATTTTAAGATGTGTACCTTCTCATTCTTTTCGTCACCCTAAAGGGCGACCCCGATAAGTATCGGGGCATTCTTTAGAGTGCCAAATCGAGTATAAGCAGAGCTCCTCTCTGCAGCTACTTTTTTAGATATTTGCCTATCAACAGGTCGAGTTTCTTGGCTGTTTTTCTATTTATTGCCCATTTGTGTGTCTGAATGGCATAAGCAAGAGCTGAAGCACATTCACACTTCCTCTCCCGTTCTAATCTGGGAATGACGGCCTTGACTAACTTCTTTACATTCTCAATATTGGCGAGAAGATTCCCGACGACTCTTTCCACGCTGACTTCTTCGCCTTCTTTCCACACATCATAGTCGGTAACTAACCCTAAAGTAGCATAACAGATTTCTGCTTCCCGAGCAAGTTTTGCTTCCGGGAGATTGGTCATTCCAATAATAGAAAATCCTAAAGAGCGGAAGACTTTAGATTCTGCTTTGGTGGAAAATTGGGGTCCCTCGATACAAACATAAGTTCCACCCAGGTGGACTGAAAGCCTCAGGTCTTTTGCTGCTTGATAGAGAGTCTGACTCAATTCAGGACAGTAAGGATTGGCAAAACCGATGTGGGCAACGATGCCCTCACCAAAGAAAGTATACGGTCTTTGACGAGTGCGGTCAAATAACTGGTCGGGAATTACTATGTCTCTGGGTTTCAGTTCCTTTTTGAGACTACCGCATGCTGAAATAGAAATTATCTGTTCTACTCCCAAACTTTTGAGAGCATAGATGTTCGCTCTGGAATTGAGCTCTGAAGGCATTATGAAATGTCCTCTGCCGTGCCGGGGTAGAAAGGCAACAGGAATCCCTTCCAGATTACCAATAACAATTGTATCAGAAGGGTCGCCGAAGGGAGTGCTTATTTTCTGTTTACGTGTTTCGGTAATTCCCTCGATGTCATAAATACCACTACCTCCTATTACCCCAATTTTAACTTTCTCCATTATCTTACCTCCTCGCTGTTGCTACTATGAAGATTGTTCGAACTATTTGTTTTCTCTGGGAGACTTAATTACTTCCACTACTTTCTGGGCTAAAGTAATAAATTCCCCAAGGGATTCTTCAGATACGGTAATGAAATTTCTCTTGTACCTTTCTCCTCCCAGGGAGATGGACTCAGTAATCTTCACAAACTTTCCATTCTCATTTTCTTTCACGTCGAAAAAGAAGGTCTTGCCTCTGTCAGTTCTAAAACGTTCGCTGTGGATTTCTCGGTCAGGCATCTATTTCTCCTTTCTTGCTATTTCCGGTTATATTCTTTTCACTATTTCTTTTAATAATCTGGAGAGCTTCGCCTTTGCTCTTTCTGCTACTCTCAAGACAGACTGGTGGTTCATTGGTTCTTTCGAGGTTCCTCCTGCCATATTGGCCACACAGGAAATGCCCAGAATCTTCAGTCCCAGCTGTTTACCTACAATTGACTCGGGCACAACAGACATACCCACTAAGTCTGCGCCCATTCTGCGAGCCATCTCTGTTTCTGCCGGGGTCTCGTAAGAAGGTCCCCTCATAGCAATGTAAACTCCCTGTTGAAGTTTAATCTTCAGGACTTTGGCACAACTTAGAACAATACTAATTAAATCTCTGTCATAGACATTTTCCATATTAGTGAAAGTGATTGACTGGCCTTTAGTTCTATCTCCTATTAGAGGATTATCTCCCATAAAATTTATATGGTCAGTAATCAGCACTAAGTCTCCTGGACTAAAATTCTTATTTATCCCTCCTGTTGCAGCGGTAATGATTAGATTTTCTATTCCCAGACGAGCCATTACCCTTACGGGGTAAGTAATTTCTCTCATGGTGTAGCCTTCATAGAAGTGAACCCTTCCCTTCATTACACAGACCTCTTTCCCTTCCAATTTGCCGAGGACCATCTCTCCAGCATGACCTTCTATGGTGGAACGGACAAAATGGGGAATTTGATTATAGGGAATCGCGCAGGCTTCTCTAACATCATCAGCAATTCCTCCCAGACCCGAACCTAAAATCAAGCCAATTCTGGGCTTACCCAGGGCTCGGGAACAGTTAGCTTTTACTATCTCCTGTAATGTTTTTAAACTCTCTTCAATCATTTTTTAAGTAATCTTTACCACGATATCGCCGATGATATCGGCTGCTTCGTCTCCCCTGTCTGCAGCATTTGAAAGGTGCCTGTAAATTTCCCGCAATTTCAAAATATATATGAAATCTTTACTCTGGAACAATTCTGCCAGTGCCTCATGATAGAGGTGTTCTACATAGTTCTCCACTTTCTTTGCTCTTATGAGATGTTGCAAGCAGGATTTATGTTTTCTTTTCAATTCCTGTACTGCCAGACATAAATGTTGAGCAGATTCAAAGAGAGCCTGAGCCATCTTTTTAAGATGTTCATTTGTCTCTACTTTAAAAAGGAGCATTTCGTTAACTGTACTTTTGGCATAATCTACCATATCGTCGATTGCCCGGGAGAGGGCAAAGATATCTTCTCTATCTATTGGCGTGACAAATGATTTAGTCAATTCCTCAACCAGAATGCGTCTTGCTTCATCAGCCTCTTTCTCAATCTCTTTGACCCTGTTGCCTTTCTCCTCGGTTACCTGTTCAATGAAATCTTTCAGAGCAGCCATTCCTTCTTCGCTCTTTACTGCCTGGTCAGCCAGCATCTTAAAAAAATCTCTCTTTTTAGGAAATAGTCTCATAAATTTCTCTCCTATAACAATTTATTAATAAGAAGGTAGAAAAATATGGAGAGTAGGGCCACAACGGGAATGGTAACAAACCAAGTAATCAAAATTTCCCTGACCACTTCCCATCTGACAGCCTTTGGCCTCTCTGCTGAACCAGCACCCATAATTGTGGAAGTAGCTATTTGGGTTGTGGACACGGGAAAGCCGAAAAGCGCTGCCCCATAGATAATAATCGCTGAAGAGCTCTGAGCAGTGAATCCATGAATAGGACGAATTCTGTAAATCTTGACACCTAAAGTCTTAATAATCCGCCAGCCTCCACTTAAGATTCCTAAGGCAATAGTGCCAGCACAGGCAACAACTACCCAGCGAGGAATAGGAAAAGTTCCTGCTGGTGGATGGTAAAGCCCCAAGATGACCAGAGAAAATGTAATTACTCCCATTGTCTTCTGAGCATCGTTTGTTCCATGGGAAAGAGCCAGAAGAACCGAAGCGCCAACCTGCAATCTTTTGAATAGACTGTTGGCTCTGGGAGAAGACCTCTGAGAAAAAGAGTAGGCAATCTTAGTAAATAGAAAACCCAGAATTAAACCGACTATGGGAGATGCTACCAGAACCAAAAAGATACCCGCAACCCTATTCCAGTTGACAATCGAAAATCCCCCACCCACGACAAATGCGCCCAGGAGACCTCCAATCAAGGCATGAGAAGAACTGGTAGGAATTCCAAAATACCAGGTGAAGAGGTTCCAGATAATTGCAGCTATTAAAGCAGCAAATACTATTATGATACCATTAGGGATTACCTTAATAACTTCGGGGTTGACAATTCCTTTCCCTATTGTCTGGGCCACAGCTGTTCCCAGAAAATAGGCTCCAATAAACTCAAATACGGCAGCAATGATTAATGCCCAGATGGGTGATATTGCCCGAGAAGAAACCATGGTAGCGACAATATTCGAGGAATCGTGAGCACCATTACAGTAGTCGAAAAACAATGCAACAGCAACGAGCAATATGGCTATCGTAAACGGATCCAACTATACCCCTTGTCTATGGCGCGAAGCCTCAGATTCGCTACCCTTTTCTTTTCAATACCTTTTCTACTGCTTTTATAATATCAAATCGTGTCAACCCAAAATCCTGTATTAACTCCTGAGGACTTCCTGACTTACCGAAGTGGTCTTTAATTCCCACCATTTCCACTGGCACGGGATACTGCTTCACCGTCACCTCAGTCACTGCACTACCAAACCCACCAGAAAGTTGATGTTCTTCCGCAGTAACAATAGCTCCTGTCTCCTTTGCTGCTTTAAAAATTATCTCCTCATCAATAGGCTTTACTGTATGTAAATTAATTACCCCTGCAGAAATTCCCTTTTTATCCAGCTCCTTTGCTGCTTCTAAAGCCTCATACACCATAATTCCACAGGCAAAGATTGCTACATCCTTACCCTTACGCATTGTTATTGCCTTACCAAGAATAAATGGAGTATCTTTTGTTGTAATTATCGGAACGGGTGATCTACCAAATCTTATATACACCGGTCCCGATACTTCTCCCGCCTGAATGGTGGCCTTTCTTGTCTCAATAGCATCGCAGGGAACAACGACCTTCATATTGGGCAAAACTCGCATAAGAGTAATCTCCTCAATAGACTGATGGGTAGCACCATCAGCACCAACCGAAATTCCTCCGTGACTTCCACCTATCTTTACATTTAGATTACTATAACAGATTGTAACTCTCACTTGATCCCAGACGCGACCAGAAGCAAAAACTCCCAGAGTGCAGCAGAAGGGAATTTTGCCCACTAAGGATAATCCACCCGCAGTACCAATCATATCAGCCTCAGCAACTCCCATTGTAAAGAACCTTTCTGGAAATCTCTTCTTGAACATTGAAGCTCTCGTGGAATTGGTAAGGTCGGCGGACAAGACCACCACCTGAGGATTCTTCTCTCCCAGAGCTACCAATCCCTCTCCATATCCATCTCTCGTTGCTTTCATCTCAACCATTGATTGTATTCTCTCTTTTTAATCTCATAAACATTGAAACCCCGATTTTCAATCGGTAGAAAATGGGGTCAGGAACTTTCTAAATCCTTCAAGGCAACTTTCGCCTGTTCCTTCGAAGGCGCCTTCCCATGCCATTCAACAGCATTCTCCATAA
>DAOVHK010000163.1 GCA_030671905.1 Clostridia bacterium
CTTCTCCCTTTCCCGGAAGAGGTCTTAATCCTTTCTTAAGAAACTTAAAATATGTGGAGATGTCTTTATCCCGAGGTCCATAAATTACCGACGCCCTAATAATCAGGAGTGGCAATCTGTCCTTAAAACTGTTAACCACCATTTCTCCCTTAAGTTTACTTTTGCCGTAATCGGTGATTGGCTGACAATCTTCCTCGCCATTAGGATTAATCGGGCCCGCTGCTGCCTGGGTGGAGAGATATAGGAACTTCTTTATCTTTCGATTTGTCTTATTACATACTTCAAGTAAATTCCTTGTTCCCAGAAAATTCACCCGGTAGTAGGTCTCCCTATCCACAGCCCTCACTACTCCTGCCAGGTGATAGACATAATCCACACCTTCTACTGCCTTATACAAACTATCTTTTTCTGTGCAGTCTCCATAAACAAATTCTACATCCAGCCCCTTGAGCCAGTTGAGATTACTCGTCTTGCGCACGAGGCAGGTAACCGAGTATCCTCTCTTTTTTAATGCTTCCACAAGATGGCTACCAATAAATCCGTTACTACCACTTACCAATGCTCTCATTCAATTCGCTCCACCAGTTCCATAATTGCTCTTGCTGTTTCCTCAGCCGCCTTTGGTCTTGCTAAGATTTGAGCTTTTCGGCTCATCTCTTCTATCTTCTGAGGGAATAACAATAATTCTTCTATAACTTCTGGCAGGTCTTTAAGATGGTCTACTGCCAAAGCTGCCCCCTGGTCAATCAGGTATCGACCATTTCTCTCTTCCTGCCCGGGAATTGGTTTAACAATAATTAGCGGTAGACCCTTAGCTAATGCTTCGGCACTGGTCAGTCCGCCAGGCTTGGTAATTATCAGGTCACTGGCATCCATTAAGCTATCCATGCTATTAGTGTAACTGAGCACTTTAGTGGTAAATGCCAGTTTTTTTCCCATTTTCTTTGCTCTCAGCCAGAGCCTCTTGTTTCTGCCGGCAACTATAATTGCCTGAAAGGGAACATTCACTTGAGAGAGTAACCTCAGAATTCTCCGTACTGGAATCATACCCCGGCTCCCTCCTACAATTAACAATGTAGTCACCTCGCCAGGTAGCCCTAATTCCGCTCTCTTCTTCAGTTTATCATAAGAACTCATAAATTTAGGGTCAATGGGAATGCCTATCTCCTTAATCTTTTCTCTATGAATACCTCTGTCCACAAGAGTATCTTTTGTCTCTTCTGTGGGTACAATGTACAGGTCTACTTTGTCATGAAGCCAATAAGGGTGAACTAAATAGTCAGTAATCACCGCCACCAGGGGAAGACCATTTCCTCTCTCCCCTTTATAAGCAGCTGCTACGTGACAGGGAGCAGCCTGAGTGCAAATGATAACATTGGGCTTATGCTCTTTCAGTATCCTCTCCATCTTTGTAAAATATAGCCGATTAAGGAACTTCCTGATGTCTCTTGTAGCAATAGCAAAATCATGATTGTCGTAAAGAACCCTCCAGATGTGAGGAATATTTTTGATGACTTTCGTATACCAATTAATAATCATTCTTCCCCTTCTGGGGTAGGCACATTCAAGAGAATCTAATGCTAAAGTTTCCACATCAGAATGCAGGCTAAACGCACTCTGTAGTGCCTGGGCTGCCCTATGGTGCCCTGAATCCTGGGAAGAGTAAAAGAAAAGTATTCTATTTCGCATATAAGAAATCAATCTCCTCTTTACTGTTTTGTACGGTTAAAACCGTGTTTACTTATTGTAGGCACAATTTCAAATTGTGCATTATCTCCTCTTCGTCCTCTTTGTCCTCTTCGTCCTCTTTGTCCTCTTCGTCCTCTTTGTCCTCTTCGTCCTCTTTGTCCTCTTCGTCTTCTTCGCCTCAAGTTTTCTGATTCTCTTCTCGAGTTGCGCTATATCTTTCTTAGAAGCAAAGTCAACTTTTGACAGGATTCCAGCTACCTCTTTCTTTACTAAATTTGTCAACTTCTTCTGCGTCTCTTTTCCTCTCTTCACCAGCTCTCCCACGAAAGCGGCAGTCTCTCCCTTGCTTACCCCTTCTAGTGCTAACAATTGTCCTACCAATTTTTTTGCCCTCTCCTGAGTCAAGGCGGCTAAACCTAATCCTGCTAATAACACCCTGTTAACTAAATCCGAAGCTTTGAATTTCATCTTTTTTTCCTCTTTATATATTTAAAAGTTCGGTATACGAACTATTTCTTGAAAAAATTTATACCCTTCTGGCTTCTTCCAACCTCTGAGGAGTGCCAGTCATCTTCTCCATAATCTGAATCAAAACATGGCAGTCATTTTCCGTCAAGTTTCTTAAAATTCCCCTAACGTGCCTCTTTTTCCAATGGTCAACCTTGCGAATGATTCTCTTTCCCAATTGGGTAAGATGAACATGGACTCTACGGCGGTCTTTCTCATCCCTTTCTTTTTCTACGAAGCGCTTCTCTACCAGGCGACCCACAAGCTCGCTTACAGTATTCACATTAACCCCCAATAATTTGCTTAATTCTCCTACCATACATTTCCCTTTTCGGGTTATGGTAGCCAGGGCAAAATATTGTGGCAAAGTGATTTCAGCACCATACAACTTGGGGAGTTGGGGAACCTGAAAATTCTTGACCAGAGTAGGCAATACATCATCCATTCTGGAAACATACTTTTTAATCTCTTTTCCCCTCATAAATTTCACCTTAAAATAAGAAAATCGCAAGTATTTTACTCAATTTTCAAGGTTTTGTCAACAAAAATTGGAACCTTGCTTTTTCAAAATCTTACACCTAAACTTACCCGATGGCCATTTTCTAACTTATCCGCCAGTCCGAAGGCATAGTTAATAAAATAGTCCTGATATGTGAAACCCATACCTATAGCCAATCCAGTGTCATCACTACTGAATTTATAGCCAATTCTCCCTTGAACCATCTCTCGCCAGTCAAACTCAACACCCACTGCAGGAGTAAGTATCTCTTCATAAACCAGATAAGGAAAATCTATGCTTGCCAGAATTTTTTTATCGCCAAAAGACCTCTCATAAGCACCCCCGGCACAAATTACCAACGGCAGAGAATCTCCTTCTTCAATGAACTTAAGCTCTGTCCCCAGATTCCGAATTGCTAAACCTATATCCAA
>DAOVHK010000007.1 GCA_030671905.1 Clostridia bacterium
GGAGAGAACAAGACTCGGAAGCCATTGAATTTTATAAAAAGATAATAGAGTTGAATCCTGAAGATTTGGAAGCCAAGCTCGATTTAGCGAGAATGTACGAAGAGGTGAAAAAAATTGATCTGGCAATTGAGGAGTACAAAAAAATAATTAGGATAGATCCGGTACAATGGGAAGCTCGCCTTTCCCTAGCATCAATTTACGAATTCCAGGGCAAATACAAAAAAGCAATAGAAGGGTACTTAAAATGTATAAAAATCGACCCGGAAAATCCTCAGATTTATAATAAACTCGGTGCGCTCTATTTTTCTATTAAGAATGTCTCCAAAGCGAAGGAAAACTTCTCCAAGAGTTTAGAGATAGATCCCCATAATTTAAGAGCTCTCCACAGCATGGCTCTGATTTTCGAGCAGGAGAAAGACTTGGACCGGGCAATCGAATACCTTGAGAAGATTAATTTCCTCCAGAAAGATGTAATGGAGACCTATTTACATCTAGGAATTATATATTTACAGAAAGGCGATTATCAGAAAGCGAAGGAAGTTCTGCAAGAAGCAACTGAATTCAAACCGGAGGATGCCAATATCTGGTATTTTTTGGGAATTTGCCTGGAGGAAGAGAAGAAATATTCTGAGGCAGTAGATGCTTTTTCTAAGGCAATAAAATATGACCCACAGAATACAGAAGCCTATTTCCATCTGGGTATCTGTTATGACAGGCTAAAAAATTTCAACCTTTCTTACGAAGCTTTGGAGGAAGTAATCAAGATGAATCCCCGCCATACTCAGGCGCGCAATTACCTTGGTTATTCCTGGGCTGAACGCGGTATAAATTTAGATAAGGCATTAGAACATATTCAGAAAGCCCTGGAGATTGATCCTGAAAACGGCGCCTACATCGATAGCCTGGGTTGGGTATACTTTCAGCAAGGGGAGTATGTAAGAGCCCGGGAAGAGTTGAAAAAAGCAATAAAATTGATGAAGGACCCGGTAATTTATGAACATCTTGGTGATACTTATAATAAACTGGGTGAAACCAGGAGAGCTCTTGATGCATATCGTAAAGCATTACAGCTGGATAAAGAAAATGAGAAGTTAATGGAGAAAATAGGAAACTTAAAGAAACAATTGAAGAAATAATGAGAATTCGAGCTTATGGAAAGATAAACTTGTATCTACAGGTATTGGATGACTTCCCCAGAGGGGGAAAGGGATACCATAGGCTACAGACAATTTACCAAACTATAGGTCTATATGATGAGGTCATTTTATCCAACACTGAAAGCCAGGGAATAAAGGTTCTCTGCGACCATCCCTTAGTTCCCCAAGGCCCGAAAAATCTGGTGTATAAGGCAGCATCATTATTGAAGAGATATGCGGGAGTCAAAAGGGGCATAAACATAGAAATCATAAAGAAAACTCCTGTTGGCGCTGGATTGGGTGGTGGTTCATCCGATGCTGCAGCGACCTTGCAGGGGTTGAATAGACTATGGAAGTTAAATTATGGACGCAACACTCTACTTCCCCTATCGGCACAACTTGGCTGTGATGTACCCTTCTTTCTTTACGGCCATACTGCTTTAGGAGAAAGGTATGGAGAGATAGTGACCCCCCTTCCTGAGATAAATAAGAAGTGGGTTCTTTTAGTTAAGCCCGATTTTATGCTCTCCACGAAGTGGGTTTATAGACATCTTGGTAAAATAGGGTTGACAGAGCCTGTAAATATTATTAAAATGAAAACTCGCCAGTCTCAATCTGGACGAAAAAGGGAATCTTCTCTTTTGGGAAGCTCGCTTTTGACTATTGACAAGATAAGGAAGATTTTGAAAGACGGCGTAGAAAAGTTGATTTATAATCGGTTAGAAGAAGTTGCTATTGCCTACTATCCCGTTATTTCTCAAATAAAAAAAGAGCTTTTGGAAGGAGGTGCTGATTGTGCTTTAATGTCGGGTAGTGGCCCGACAGTTTTTGCTCTGTTGAAGGACCAGAGAGTAGGAAAAAAGTTACGGAAAAGAATGGAGAAGTACAAATTTTCTACTTGGCTGGTCAAAACAGTTTAGAGCTGCTCAAAGTGAAGGGTGCGATTTAGCAGTCGGTTTTGTCTGGAAATTTGTTTTCAGAATCCCGACTACAATGCTGCCAGTGATGGTAATTCATTACCGCCAATTAGCCGTTCATGGCGCGTGAGTCTTAACCCTATTGAGCATCCGATGATTGGTAAAGGAGGAAGCAAAGATGCAGATTACGGAGGTACGAGTCTACCCGAGGGATGAGGAGAAGCTAAAGGCCTTTGTTACGGTGACTTTTGATGACTCTTTTGTGGTTCGCAATCTAAAAGTGATCCAGGGGCAGAATGGATTGTTTGTGGCGATGCCTTCGAGAAAAATGGCTGATGGCAGTCATAAGGACATAGCTCATCCTATAAAGAACGAGGTTCGCAGAATGATTGAGGAGAAAGTTCTGGCTGCCTATCAAGAAAAGATTAAGGAGACTCCTCTTCGAACTGAGTTTGGGGGTGGTGAAGTACCAGCAACAGAACCGGCAAAAGCAAAAGCAAAAGAGAAAGAAGAAGAGAAAAAAGAAGAGAAAAAAGAAGAAAAAGAAGAAGAAAAAGAGAAAAAATAAACCCATTTACTTTTCGTAGATTGGGGAGTAGCCAAGCGGAAAGGCAGCGGCCTTTGGAGCCGCCATCATAGGTTCGAATCCTATCTCCCCAGCTTACATTTGTGGGCACGATTTCAAATCGTCCAACCAAAAAAAAACCCCGGGAATTATAATCATGTTCCCGATTTTCAATCGGGACTCGCAGTGACAGTTAAAGGTAAAGCAAAGTTTATGCCCCAACATAGGAGTCCCGATGTATCGGGCTGGGCGCTCGATTATGGGTGGTGAACTATTTTGAAAAATCTGGTTTCCATTATTCTTGCGGCGGGAGAAGGTACGAGGATGAAATCGACCTTTCCCAAGGTTTTGCACCAGATATGCGGTCAGCCGATGCTCGTTTATGTGTTGAAGGCGGTCCTGAAGGCTGGTTGTGGGAAGAATTATTTGGTATTAGGACATAAAGGGGAGAAAATAATCGAAGTGTTAAGGAATTCTCTACCACTGAGGAAAAGAGGGATTGAATTTGTCAAGCAGACCAAGTTACTTGGCTCGGGACATGCAGTTCTTCAGGTGAAAAAAGATTTGAGAGGTTATAAAGGCAATGTCCTGGTGGTTTATGGTGACCTTCCTCTTTTGAGTGGAAGAACTCTGAACAGGTTAATTCAAACTCATTATAAACAGGATAATTCTCTGACTATCCTGGGTACTACTTTGGAAAATCCCTCTGGCTATGGAAGGATTATTGAGAATAGTAATGGGAAAGGGATAAAAATAGTAGAGGAGAGAGATGCTACCCCAAAAGAGCGGAGAATTAATCGCGTTAATGTTGGGGTGTACTGTTTTAGAGCGGAAGATCTATTTAAAGCGGTAGATAAAATTAAGCCAGATAATAGAAAAAAGGAATATTATCTCACGGACGCAGTAGAGATTTTGGGAGAGATGGGCAAGAGGGTAGGAATGGTTATTACTAAAGATTCCCGCGAGGTTGAGGGAGTAAATAATCGAAAACAACTGGTAAACATTCAGAAATATGTCAATATGAAAAACTTAGAACGTTTGCTGCTAATGGGAGTTACAATTGTCGACCCATCCTCAACTTTTATCGATTCCACAGTAAAGATTGACAGGGACACGATTATTTATCCTGGTTCGACAATTTTAGGGAAGACGAGAATTGGGGAGAATTGTAAGCTGGGCCCTTATGCCTTCATTCAGAATTGCCAGATAGAAAATGGGGTAGAGGTCCGCGCGTCCTTTATCTATGGTGCCAAAATTGCTGAGAGAGCAAAGGTTGGGCCTTTTTCCCACATTCGCCCAGGGACGTTCGTTGGAGAGGAGGCTAGGGTAGGAAATTTTTGTGAAGTGAAAAAATCGAGAATTGGTCGAGGGACAAAGGTTTCCCACCTTTCCTATATAGGAGATGCCTTTTTGGGAAAGGGCATTAACATAGGCGCAGGAACAATTACTTGCAATTTTGATGGCGTTAGGAAAAATATAACCCGGATAGGAGACGGTACATTTGTTGGTTCGGATGCAAAATTTATAGCTCCGGTCAAAATTGGAAAGGGTGCAGTCATTGGTGCTGGCTCAACGATTACAGAGGATGTACCTGCGGGTAAATTGGCTATTGCCAGAGCAAGGCAAGTAATTAAGGACAAAAAGAAAAAGAGAAAATAAATACCAGTGGTTGCGGAGCATCACAGTCGTGTCATTGCGAGCGACTGGAAGGAGCGTGGCAATCTCGAGATTGCTTCGGTCGCTTTGCTCTCTCGCAATGACAGTCAATTTGGATGTAATTAAGGGGAGGAGTTTTTATGGGAAATACATTAAAGATATTTACTGGAAGGGCAAATCCTAAATTGGCAGAAGAGATATGTAGATGTGTTAAAGTCCCTCTGGGAAAAGCAATGGTTACGCAATTTGCTGATGGTGAATGCAGAGTGAAGATAAAGGAGAACGTTAGGGGAACTGACTGTTTCATAGTTCAGCCTACCTGTCCCCCGGTAAACGATAATCTAATGGAACTTTTGACCATGATCGATGCCTTTTGCCGGGCTTCTGCAAGGAGGATTACAGCTGTTATTCCTTACTACGGTTATGGTCGACAGGACAAGAAGGACGAACCCCGTGTTCCTATTACAGCTAAATTGGTTGCCGACTTAATTACCGCAGCGGGACCCCATCGAATTCTCACTATGGACCTCCATGCTGCTCAGATTCAGGGTTTCTTTAAAATTCCTGTTGATAATCTCTATGCCACACCGGTTTTGCTCGATTACTTCCAGAAAAAGGGGTTAAGGAAGTTAGTAGTAATTTCACCTGATCCTGGAGGAGTGGAACGCGCTCGTGCTTTTGCCAAAAGGATAAAAGCTTCGCTGGCATTAGTGGATAAACGTCGTCCAGCAGCCAATGTGGCTTCAATAATGAATATCATTGGCGAAGTTGAAAGTAGAGATGTGATTATTCTTGATGATATGATTGATACTGGGGGAACAATCGTAGGCGTGGTCAAGGCATTAAAGGAGAAGGGTTCTCGGGATGTCTTTGCTGCCTGTTCCCATGGAGTCTTATCCGGTTCGGCAGTGCAAAAGATTGAGGAGTCTCAACTGAAGGAGCTGGTGATTACCAATTCCATCATTTTAGGAAATGAAAAGAAATGTAAAAAGATTGCTGTCCTTTCAGTTGCCGAGCTTTTGGGAGAGGCAATTAAGAGAATTCATGAAGAGACTTCAGTCAGTACTCTGTTCGTTTAATTATTTTTTGGGAGGTTACAAGTGGCTCAGGAAGAAGTAGTCTTAAATGCTCAACTGAGGGAGAATACCACCAAGGGCAGGACCCATCAGATGCGTCGGGAGGGGAAGCTCCCGGCGGTGTTATATGGGGGGAAAGAGCCGGTGCTATCCGTAGTTATTGACCAGAAGGAATTTTTAAAAGCTCTACATACAGAGCACGGAGAGAATGTGATTATCTCCCTTTGTGTTTCCGGCTCAGGAGTTGCTGCCTCCAAGACAAGTGAAAAACCTGTATCAGTGATTATTAAAGAGATTCAGATAAATCCCGTAACCAGGGATTTGCTCCACATCGACTTATATCGCATATCTTTGAAAGAAGAGATTCAGGTTAATGTTCCAATTGAAATTTATGGTGAAGCTCCTGGAGTTGAGAAAAGTGGGGGAGTGCTTGACCACGTTGTCCACGAAATTGCAGTAAAGTGTTTACCAACAAAAATACCAGATAAGATCATTTGCGACGTTTCCTCCTTAGAAGCAGGGGAGACCTTGACCATTAAGGATTTAAAAATACCCCAAGGTGTAGAAGTTTTAGACGACCAGGGAAAGATTGTGGTAAGCATTATTGCTCCTACTATAATAGAGGAGAAGCCGGTTGAGGAGGAGGTTGCTCCTGAAGAGGCTGCAGAACCTGAGGTTATTGGTAAAGGAAAGAAAGAAGAAAAAGAAGAGGAAGAGAAAGAAGAAGGGAAAGAAAAGGAAAAAGAGAAGGGGAAGGAGAAAGAAAAAGGAAAAGAAAAAGGAAAAGAAAAAGAAAAAGAAAAAGGAAAAGAAAAAGGAAAAGAAAAGAAGAAAGAAAAGAAGGAAGAAGGGGCTAAACAGTGAGGCTTGTCGTTGGTTTGGGCAATCCTGGGAAGCAGTATGAATATACGAGGCATAATCTTGGATTTAGAGTGGCAAATGCGCTCTCCAATCAATGGGGAATAAAGCTCACCAGGCATAAATGTCTTTCGCTGATTGGCGAGAAAAAGCACTCCTCAGTTTCTTGCCGCAAAACTTTTAAGTGGACATCCAAGGCTTTAAGTGGAAGTTTCTCTCTCCCAACTATTATTCTGGCCAAGCCCTTGACTTTTGTAAATGGTAGTGGGGAAGCGGTGAAGGCTCTATGCGATTGGCTCAAAATAGGGGAAGAGGAAATTCTGGTTATTTGTGACGATTTTAATCTTGAAAAGGAAAAGTTGAGGTTGAGAAAAAAGGGCTCCTCTGGCGGGCATAATGGATTGGAATCTATAATTGAATCCTTAAGTTCAGAAGAGTTTCCTCGTTTGAGGTTGGGAATTGGTAGGCCGGAAGAAGATCTCGACCCCGCCGAATATGTCCTCCAAAAATTTAGTGAACAGGAAGAGAGTTTTGTGGAGGAGATGGTGGGAAGAGCATGCCAGGTGGTAGAGGCAATAATTACTGAGGGTATTGATGCAGCAGTGAGTAGAAAATGGTAAAAGGAGTAGCGAAGCTTCGCGTGATATAAATTTTATTAAGGTGGATAGGTGAAACTGTTTACCCTTTCTATTTTCGTCATAGCTTACTTTTTTTTTATCTGGAAGAAGCAGTATAAGGCACAGGTATGCTGGATTGCCTGTGCTGTTTTGTTCCTTTTCGGGATAATTAGATTTTCTGACATTTTTACCATAATCAATTGGAACGTGTTGGGTATTTTCTGGGGGACACTGGTTTTGGCTCAGCTGTTCAGTCTTTCTGGCGTCCCAGCCTATTTGGCTAACATTTTGGTAGTAAAGGCAAAATATGTTAACTGGGCAATTCTTTCAGTCTGCCTGGTGGCAGGAGCTATTTCTGTTTTTGTAGAGAATGTGGCCACTGTCCTCATAGTTGCTCCCATAGCTCTGGCAATCGCCCAGAAGTTGAAAGTGAATCCTGTTCCCTTTTTGATCGGTATTGCCATCTCCAGTAACTTACAGGGGGCAGCTACCTTAGTTGGCGATCCGCCCAGTATAATCCTGGCAGGATTCGCTAAGATGAACTTTAACGATTTTTTCTTTCTTTCTGGCAGACCATCCATCTTTTTTGCTATTGAACTTGGTGCATTGGCCTCTTTAGGAGTTCTCTATTTTGTTTTTCGAAGAAATAAAGAGCGTGTGGGAGTTGTAGAAAAGGCTAAGGTGACAACATGGACACCAACTTTTCTATTGGGTTTTATGATTCTAAGCTTGGTGGGAGCTTCCTTTCTGGGTAGTTCCATTGGGCACCGTCTTTCAGTTAATCTATCAGGGATTATTTGTATGGTCTTTGGTTTTATTGGCTTAATGTGGCACGAGCTGACTGGGTTGGGAGTTAGGAAATTTAATCGAGGAAAACTGGGAAGTACCCTCTTCCATGACATCAGGATTCTCGACTGGGAGACCTTTTTCTTTCTTGCCGGCATCTTTCTCATAGTAGGCTCCTTAACTAAAACGGGAATTATTGATGATTTAGCCAATTTCTTTATACGCTTTGCGGGAGACAGTCAATTGATGGCCTATTTGGTAATTGTCTGGGGCTCGGTCTTCTTTTCTGCGTTCGTAGATAATGTTCCCTATGTTCTTGCCATGCTTCCTGTTGTGCGCAGTTTAGCGCTGGGAATGGAAATGAGTCCGTCCCTTCTCTATTTTGGCCTGTTGATTGGCGCTTCTGTGGGAGGCAACATTACTCCTATTGGTGCCTCAGCTAATGTGGTTGCCTGTGGAATGTTGAAGAGGAGTAATTATACTGTAGATTTCATCCAATTTATACGCATCGGTTTGCCATTCACATTCTTTGCAGTATTAGCCAGCTCTACTTTTATCTGGCTGGTCTGGAGATAATATACTACGCTCCGATTCATCGGAGCGTTGATATTGGTGTTATAAAATGGCGATTAATTTTAGAAAGATAATCGAAAGACAATTTTTTGCTGGATTAGCTGTCCTCCTGCCCATAGGACTGACCTTATATATCGTCTGGACTTTGTTTAACTTCGTAAGTAAATCTGTCGCGCCTTTACTGATAAGGATACCTCTTTTGCAAGAAATGCCTGTTGTTGCGATAAGGGTTATAGGGGTTCTAATTACTTTCGTCATCATCTGGATAATTGGTCTGGTAGCCACAAATATTGTTGGTAGAAAAATCCTTAAATTACCAGAAGTTCTGCTACTCAAAGCCCCTGTAGTTAACCGCATTTATCAGACTATAAGACAAATCATTCAAACGATAATTGTTTCTAAGACAGCCCTGCGCCAGGTGGTGCTGGTGGAGTATCCGCGCAAAGGAGTTTACACAATTGCTTTCGTGACCAACGTTTATGAGGAGAAAGGGAAGAAAAATGTTTCCCTTTTTATCCCTACAACTCCCAATCCCACCTCTGGTTTCTTCGTGATTGTTCCTGAGGAAGAGGTGATTCCCTTAAAGATAACAGTGGAAGAGGCTATGAAATTGGTGGTCTCAGCTGGGATTATTACTCCCGAAGACTATTCTATCAAAATTACCAAAAATAATTCTCAAGATTAATGGAGGATGAAGTGGTTGAATCGCTTAGAAATTTACCCGGTATAGGAGCGGCTTTAGGAGCAGGATTTCTTGGATTATTGTTTGTGGTCTATCTCTCCATAAAGATTCTCAGAAAAAGTCAGGGAACAGAGAAGATGAGAGAAATATCGGAAATGATTCACGAGGGGGCCATGGCCTTTCTTTCCCGTGAGTTTTCGGCGATTGTTCTCTTCGTGGTTACCTTGGGCGTGGTTCTTTACTTTTTTGTGGCTAAAAAGACAGCAATAGCATTTGTGTCAGGAGCATTCTGTTCCACTCTGGCAGGTTATTTAGGAATGCAGATTGCCACTCGCTCGAACGCCCGCACTGCCCAGGGAGCTACCAAAAGTTTTAATGAAATGCTGGGGATCGCTTTTCCCGGCGGAGCAGTAATGGGGCTTAGTGTTGCCGCTCTTGGCCTGTTCGGATTATCTCTTGTATTCTTAATCTTTCTCCACCTTGCAGGTCTCCATTATGAAAACTTTCTGGATAGGATTATCGAGGCAACCCAACTTATCGTTGGTTTCAGTATGGGCGCTTCATCTGTAGCCCTTTTCGCTCGTGTTGGTGGTGGAATCTATACCAAAGCTGCCGACATGGGTGCGGATTTAGTGGGCAAAGTTGAAGCGGGTATTCCCGAGGACGATCCTCGTAATCCAGCAGTGATTGCAGATAATGTTGGTGACAATGTTGGCGATGTTACGGGTATGGGTGCAGACCTCTTCGAATCCTATGTAGGGGCAATAATTTCGGCAATTATTATTGCCGTAGCTTTTCAAAACATTAAGGGAGTAATGTTAGTACTGCTTCTGCCTGCCTGGGGAATTATCTCTTCCATTATTGGAATCTTCTTCGTCCGCACCGCTGAGGGAGAAGACCCTCAGAGAGCTCTGCGTAAAGGAATGATTGCCAGCGCTTCTCTTTTCATAATTGGCGCCTTTTTCCTGGCAACTTTCTGGTATGGAAAAGTCAATGTTTTCTTTGCCATTCTTTCGGGATTATCTGCGGGAATGGTTGTGGGATTTACTGCGGAGTATTATACATCGGGCAAAGTTGTGCGAAATATAGCCGAATCATCCCGCACCGGTCCAGCTATTAATATCCTGCAGGGGATATCTTCGGGAATGTTCAGTGTAGCAATTCCTGTAGTAGCCATAGGAGTGGCTACTATTGTTGCTTATAAGTTTGCAAATGTTTTTGGCATAGCCCTTTCGGCGGTGGGGATGTTATCCATCACAGGGATGACTGTGGCTATAGATGCCTATGGACCAATTGCTGATAATGCTTGTGGCATTGCCCAAATGGCTGGAATGGCTCCTGAGGTGAGACGGCGAGCTGAAAGACTCGATGCAGTAGGCAACACAACCGCAGCCATTGGTAAAGGATTTGCTATTGGCTCTGCTGCTTTAACTGCGTTGGCTCTGTTCACTGCTTTTGCCCAGACTGTGGGATTGAGCGTATATGACGAAGTTACCATGACTTCACAACTTATTATAAATATAATGAAACCACAGGTTGTTGCTGGACTGTTTATTGGCGGTGTGGTTCCTTTTCTCTTTTCTGCAGCCACGATGCAGGCAGTGGGCAGGTCGGCTTTTAAAATCGTGGAAGAAGTGAGAAGGCAGTTCAGGGAGATTCCCGGGCTTATGGCTGGTACGGCAAGGCCGGATTCGGCTCGCTGTGTGGATATTGCCACTCGGGGAGCTTTGAGAGAGATGGTGGTTCCAGGAATTGCAGCTGTCCTCTTGCCTCTCATCGTAGGGACCATTTTAGGAGTGGAAGCACTGGGTGGGTTTTTGGCTGGTTCTCTTGTTACAGGAGTTCCCCTGGCAATATTTCTCGCTAATGCAGGAGGAGCCTGGGACAATGCCAAAAAATATATTGAGGAAGGCAATTTAGGTGGAAAAGGCTCGGAAGTGCATAAGGCTTCGGTCATCGGAGATACTGTGGGAGACCCTTTCAAGGATACAGCGGGTCCCTCCTTAAATATCTTATTGAAGTTGATGGCTATTGTATCTTTAGTATTTGCTAATACGATTCTGGCATTCCACAACTGGTTGGTCGTCCTCTTCCTATAAAAAACAAAAAAGGTGACAGGTACTTTTTTTTGCCTATTCCTTTTTTTCGGGAAAAGATATGGAATTAGGAATTATTGGTCTTCCCAACGTAGGGAAATCGACACTGTTTAATGCTCTAACTACGGGTCATGCTCCAGCTTCCAACTATCCCTTCTGTACTATCGAGCCTAATGTTGGAATTGTGGAAGTTCCTGATGAGAGGCTGGAGAAGCTAGGAGAGATTTATAAACCTCAAAAGTTGACCCATACTACGATAAGATTCTTAGATGTGGCCGGTCTGGCAAAGGGAGCAGCGAAGGGCGAAGGTCTGGGAAACAAATTTCTATCCCATATTCGGGAGGTGGATGCTTTAGTCCATCTTGTTCGCTGTTTTCCAGATGAGAAGGTAGTTAATGTTATGGGAGATATCGATCCGGTGAGGGATATCGAAGTTGTCAACACCGAGCTTATGCTGGCAGATTTGGAAGTGGTGGGGCGAAATATTGAAAAATTGAGCGGTTCAGCTAAAAGTGGCGATAAAAAAGCTAAAGAAAAACTGAAAACACTGGAACAGATAAAAGAAGGCTTGGAGAAGGGAATCTCTGCAAGGAGAATAGAAGTACCCGAAGATTTACGAGCCTCCTACAACTTACTTACAGCGAAACCAGTTCTATATTTGGCTAACGTGGATGAGAAGGACCCCGGTTCGGGGAAGAAGGTGGAGGAGTATGCCCAAGGCGAAGGGGCCGAGAGTTTGAGTGTGTCGGCAGAAGTGGAAGCTCAAATTGCTCAATTGGAGAAAGGAGAAAGGGAAAAATTTAGAAAAGAGCTGGGTATAGAAAAGGGCGCATTGGAGCGCCTGATCATCTCTTCTTATAGGTTGCTCGATTTAGTTACTTTTTTCACTGTTGTGGGGACTGAGGTAAAAGCTTGGACAATAAAACGAAGTTCTCCGGCCGTATTAGCAGCAGGGAAGATACATTCTGATATGGAGAAAGGATTTATCAAGGCCGAGGTCTTCTCCTTTAAAGACTTAGAGAAGAGTGATGAGAAGACGCTACATGAGAAAGGATTGGTCAGGATAGAGGGAAAGGATTACGAAATTCAAGACGGTGATATAGTGCGTTTTAGATTTCACGTCTAGACCATAAATATCATATAGGGACAGACCGCCGTGTCTGTCCATTGACTGGGTTGACAGAACCGTCAATCCCTACAGTGGAAGGGATTTTCTTCTTGCAATGCCGAGGCTAATTTTATATAATTCTAATGAATTTTTCGTCTTTGAGATGAATAGGAGGGAATAAATTTTATAAGCATCCCGATAATAATCGGGATGCGGCTTAGAGGGCTTGGGAGAAATAATTTGATTTCTCCCAAGGGGTGACAGCGAAAAAATGCGACGAAGAGGAGCATTTTGGAACGCCAGAGGGGCGAAGCCCCTATGGAAGTATCCGAACAAAGTGAGGATAGCTTATGCCTATTTACGAAAGTATCTTTGTTTGTCCACCAGATTTATCAACCGAAGAACTGGAGGAACTTGTCAGAAAGTTTGAGAAAATCATAACCCAGGGGCAGGGCAAGGTAATTTCCTGTAATAAATTGGGACGCAGGAAGCTGGGGTATGAAATAAAAGGTTATAAAGAAGGTTTTATGTATTGCCTAAATTTTAATTCTCCGCCGACTCTGATTGCTGAATTGGAAAAGAATTACCGCGTTACTGATAAAGTGATCAGACACTTAATCGTGAAGGTAGACAAGAAGAAACTGAAAGAGGAAAAAGCAACCAGTGAGGAGTCAAAAGATGAGGAGGGAAAAGAAAGCCCAACCAGTGATGTCTAAATAGAAAGGGGGATTAATAGTGGCTAGAGGTACTGTCAATAAAGTTCTTCTAATTGGTCGTTTGGGTAGTGATCCAGAACTTCGATATACACCGAATGGTGATGCTGTAGCAAATTTTAGAATAGCAACGAACAGGGTTTGGAAAGACCAGAAAGGTAATCAACAGGAGAAGACAGATTGGCATAGGATAGTAGTCTGGAGAAAGTTGGCCGAGATTTGTGGCGAATATCTCAAGAAGGGAAGCCACGTGTATATTGAGGGGAGATTGGAAACGCGTAGCTGGGAAGACAAGAATGGAAACAAAAGATATGTAACAGAAATTATAACTAATCAAATGCAGATGCTTGGGGCTAAAGGCGAAGTTAAGGCTACTGAACAAGCTCCTCCACCAGAAGGGGTTTTGGAAGAGAAAGAACTCCCCAAAGACGAAGAAATAAAAGGGAGTGAATCGGAAGACGAAATTCCGTTTTGAATTCAGGTCGGTCGCCCTTTAGGGTGACGGAATCGGCACTGTAAACAGTGCCCGACCTACGATTATTAGAAAGAGAGAAAAAATGGTTGCCAATGGAGAAAAGAAAAGTAGAGGAAGAAGAGGAGGCTTCGATCCCAGGAGGAGACGGTATCGGCCTTTTCGAAAGAAGGTATGTCGTTTCTGTATAAAGAAGATAGAGTATATCGATTATAAAGATATAGCACTCCTCAGGAGTTACATTACAGATAGAGGTAAGATTCTATCCAATAAGGTTACTGGAAACTGTGCTAAGCACCAGCGTAGCTTGAGTAGAGCTGTAAAGAGAGCAAGAGATATCGGTTTATTACCATTCACCACGAGATAGAAGATGTCATTCTCTCCGAAATATTCCATTTATTCTGGATTAGAAAGTCATACCTTTAATTTTTCCTAGTTATTGGCTGAAATTCCAAGAGCTTCACAAACCGTCTTTCCAAATATTGTAGCTTCCCGATAAATCGGGACGCCCATAAAGGGCTACACTACCCACAAATTTTGGAGAAGAAATTAGGGGGAAGAATGAAAGTCATACTGTGTCAGACAGTTAAAAGCCTTGGTGAGAGAGGAGATGTAATCTTGGTTAGCGATGGTTATGCTCGGAACTATCTCATCCCTCGCCGCCTGGCCTGGGAGGCTGACGAGAAGAATATCCGCAGGTTGAAAGAGGAGAAGCGAAAAGAAGGAGAGAAAGATGAGAAGATTTTGAGATCAGCAGTCACATTTGCCAGTAAGTTAGATAAAATTTCTTGTACCATTACTGTAAAGACAGGAGAGAGTGAGAAGATTTTTGGGGCGGTTACTTCTTCCGATATTCGAGAAGCTCTACTTTCCAAAGGAATAAATGTGGATAAAAAGGATATACTTCTGGATGAGCCGATCAAGAAATTGGGAGTCTATACAATGGAAGTTAGAATTCATCCGAAAGTTACAGGGAGAGTAAAAGTCTGGGTAGTAAAAGAGTAAAAAGGAGTAGCGGAGCGATAGCTCCGCGTTGTAATGGCGAAGCTTCGCTTCGCCACTCCTATTAGGGGGAGAAAATGGTCGATTTAATAGATAAAATTCCACCACAGAACTTGGAAGCTGAGCGTTCGGTATTGGGAGCGATGCTTATCGAAAAGGAAGCAATTGCTAAGGCTATAGATTTTTTGAGAGAGGAAAGTTTTTATAGTGAAGCACACCAGATGATTTTCCAGGCGATTATCGACATCTACGATAAGAATAAGGCAGTTGACTTCGTCACTGTTGCTGAAGAGTTAAAAAAAGCAAAGCTACTCAAAAAAGTGGGAGGTGCTACCTATCTGAGTAATCTGATAGATAGTGTTGCCACAGCAGCTAATATTGAGTACTATGCCAAGATTGTGCAGGAGAAAGCGGTCCTCAGAAATTTAATTAGAGTAGCTACGCAGATTGTAACCGATGGCTATACCGATACCAAGGGCGTCAGTGAAATTCTGGACCACGCAGAGCAGGCAATCTTCGGTATCACTCAGAGCAAAGTTCAAACAGGATTCATCCCTGTTTCTGAAATGGTACATGGGAGTATTGAGACTATCGAAAGTTTATACAAGAAGAAAGAGAAGGTTCCTGGAGTGCCTTCAGGGTTTATAGATTTGGATAGGAAGACAGGAGGATTCTATGCCTCAAATCTAATAGTTGTTGCTGGACGTCCTTCCATGGGAAAGACATCATTCTGTTTGAATATTGCTCGTAATGTAGGAATCAATGAATCTCTTCCGGTAGCAATCTTCAGTTTGGAAATGTCCCGAGAAGAATTAGTTTTGCGCCTTCTATGTTCAATGGCTAGAGTGAGTGTGCATAAAGTGCGAACAGGTTTCATAGATAAGAAGGACTGGACTCCTCTAACCAATGCCGCTTCCATTCTTTCCAACGCTCCCATTTTCATCGACGATTCTCCTGCAATTTCGGTCTTAGAGATGAAAGCCAGAACCCGGCGATTACAATCTGAGCGGGGACTCTCTCTAATCATCGTCGATTACTTACAACTTATGCCTGGCCGCACGGGAAGGTCCGAATATCGACAGCAGGATATCTCGGAAATTACACGCTCTCTAAAAAGTATGGCTAAGGAATTAAAGATTCCTGTTATAGCTATATCCCAGTTGTCCAGGGAGACGGAAAAGAGAACATCGAAAAGGCCACAACTTTCCGATTTGAGGGAGTCCGGGGCAATAGAACAGGATGCCGACCTGGTTACATTTATTTATCGGGAAGATTATTACGACGCCAAAAATGCTCTCCCGGGAGTTACAGAAATAATTATTGGAAAACAACGGAATGGCCCCACCGGTTCAGTGAAGCTGAAATTTTTGAATGAATATACTTCCTTTGAGAATTTAACAAGACAACCTGAATAAAATATGCCAAAATCTCATTATCCTTCCAATTATGTTCTTCCTTTTCTCCGGCCAACCTGGGCTGAAATTGATTTAGGTGCCTTCAGACATAATTTCCGAGAGATAAAAAGAAAACTCAAGAAAAGTGTATCCTTACTTCCAGTAGTTAAGGCTGATGGTTATGGTCATGGTATGGAAGAAATTGCTCGCGCCAGTCTATCTTGTGGAGCGAAGCTTTTAGGAGTAGCCAATATTGAAGAAGGAATATTCTTGAGAAAGAGAAGGATTACAGCACCCATCCTTATTCTGGGAAGTGTTTACCCCTTGTCCAATTTTACTTATATTTTAAGATATAATCTTTCACCCACAATTTGTAGCCTTCAGGCTTCCCAAGAGCTTTCTAAAATTGCCAGGCGAAGAAAGAAGAAAGTAAAAGTTCATATAAAAGTAGATACGGGAATGGGACGCATCGGCATTTCAGCGGAAAATGCTGCAAGTCTTGTCAAGAAAGTTATCCAGTTGCCAGGGATAATTGTTGAGGGAATCTTCACCCATCTTGCAGCAGCAGATAGCGATTACCAGTTCACTATGGAACAGATTGGAAAGTTCCAATCAGTTATCGATGAGCTCAAGCGAGATAATATAAACATAAAATATAGACATGCGGCTAACTCTACAGCTATTCTTAGGTATTCAGATGCCCATTTCAACTTAGCCAGGCCGGGGATATCGCTTTATGGTCTTATTCCCTTTGAAGGAGCAGAAAGAGAGATAGACTTAAAACCAGTAATGCAACTCAAGACGAAAATTGTATTTATAAAGAGAGTGAAGAAAGGAACGAGCATAAGTTACGGCCGAACATGGAAAGCAAACAGGGACTCTATAATTGGAACACTTCCCATAGGCTATGCTGACGGATACAATCGTTTGCTGTCGAATCGGGCGGAGGTGTTGATTTGTGGAAAAAGAGTTCCCCTTGTGGGAAGGGTATGTATGGATATGTGTATGGTTGATGTTACTTCCCTGCCAAATGTTAAGGTCGGCGAGGAAGTAGTATTAATCGGTTCTCAAGGAAAAGAGAAGATAACTGCCGACGAGATTGCTAAACTGACAGGGACTATTACCTACGAGGTAGTCTGCGGGATTAGTAAGAGAGTTCCCCGAATCTACTTAGGGAGTAGAAAATGAAGAAAAATAGAGTAAAGGAGATTATAAAGAAAGGCAAAGTTGCGCTGGGCCCATTTATGAAGTTTACTGATCCAGCTTCTGTGGAGATTGCTGGAAAGGCAGGGTTCGATTTCGTCATAATTGATATGGAACATGGACCAGTGTCGGTGGAAACTGGACAGAATTTGATAAGGGCAGCAGAATTAGTAGATATCACGCCGATTATAAGAGTGACTGAAAACGAGCCTGGATTGATACTCAGAGCTTTAGATATCGGCGCAGGTGGTGTGGAGGTTCCACAAATTGGGAATAAGGAAGATGCCTTAAGGTTGGTTCAATCGGCCAAGTTTGCCCCCCGGGGAAGCCGCGGGGTGTGTCGCTTTGTGAGAGCTGCTGACTATTCTGCCTCGGACCGCTACAAATATTTTGAAGATGCTAATAGAGAGACTATAACCATCCCCCATATTGAAGGGACAAAAGGAATAAGTAACCTGAAAGAGATATTGTCGGTTGAGGGCCTGGACATTATATTCGTTGGACCTTATGACCTTTCTCAATCACTCAATATACCCGGCCAGGTGAACGATCCTAAAGTCGTGGAGAAAATGAAAGAAGTAGTCAGTATCTCCAAAAAAGCTGGACTCGCCGTGGGAACATTTGTTGATGATGTTAAAGCTGCAAAGAAATGGATTGCTCTGGGAGTTCAGTATATCTCTTTTTCTGTAGATGTGGGAATTTTCTACGAAGCCTGCAAGAGTGTAGTGAAAGAACTTAAGGAGTAGCGGAGCGATAACTCTGCATTTGTAGTAGCGGAGCGGTAGCTCCGCTTTATAATTGCAAAGCTTTTGCTTTGCTGCTACAAGAGGCAGGAGTAAATGATGGCCCCTAAGATTGTCATAACTATGGGTGATTCTGCAGGAGTAGGGCCTGAGGTTATTGTCAAAGCTTTGAGTCTACCCGATATATATAAGATTTGTCAACCGATAGTAGTTGGTGATGCCAAAGTTTTAGCGTCGGTTTTACAGTTTTCGAAAGGTGTGTGCCCGAAAGGAGAGCTAAGACTTAATCCCATCAAAGATATTAGAAAGGCAAGATTCAATTATGGTGTTATCGACCTCTTTGATTTAGGCAATATAGACATCGATAAACTGAAACCAGGGAGAGTCGATTCTATGTGTGGTAAAGCAACATTCGAATATATAAAGAAGGGAGTTGAAATAGTCCAGAGTGGTAAAGCTAAAGGTATGGTTACTGCTCCCCTCTGTAAGAAATCAATGGAAGATGCAGGATTTTCTTATCCCGGGCATACAGAGCTCTTAGCCGAACTTACCGGAACGAAAGATTTCGCTATGATGCTGGTGGGAGGGAATTTAAGGGTAGTCTTAGTGACCCGACATCTCCCTTTAAAAGAGGTATCCTCTTCGCTTAGTAAACAGAAGGTGCTTCTGGCCATAAGATTGGGAGTGGAGGCGATGAAGGATTTTGGAATAGATTCGCCCAGAGTAGGAGTTTGTGCCTTAAACCCCCATGCCGGTGAATGGGGAGTTCTGGGGAAGGAAGAGATTGAGACGATTATTCCGGCTATAGAAGAGGCGAGAAAAGAAGGGATAGCCATTAATGGGCCTCTTCCCAGCGATAAAGGATTTTATGATACTGCTGGAGGCAGATACGACTTAGCTATAGCAATGTATCATGACCAGGGACAGGTTCCCGTAAAGCTTTTATCTTACACCAAAAGTGTTAACGTTACTTTGGGTTTGCCCTTTGTGCGCACTTCACCATGTCATGGAACAGGTTTCGATATTGCCGGGCAGAATAAAGCAAATCCCCAGAGTTTTATCGAAGCAATAAAACTAGCAACAAAGCTACTGGAAAAAAAACGGTAGTCGCTCCGGTCCATCGGAGTGTACAGAAAAGGTAATGGAAAGATTTAGACCGCGCAAGCGGTGGGGACAGAATTTTTTGGTTGACCATAATATTGCCAGGAAGATAGTCTCTTCTGCCGAACTGAGTCCCAAAGATATAGTGTTGGAAATCGGTGCAGGGAAAGGAATTCTGACTGGCAAGATTGCTTCCCAGGTAAAGAGAGTCATTGCTGTAGAGATTGATAAAAAACTATGTAGTTTTCTTCGGGAAGAACTAAAAAATTACAAAAACGTAGAAATTATAGAAAGAGATTTTTTAAAATTGGATATTTCCCGGTTTTTAGGCTCAGGCTCCAGGTCGTCTGTAAAAGTTATTGCAAATCTGCCCTATTATATAACTTCACCAATCATTATAAAATTACTAAATATGAAAGGGTGGTCGGAAGCTACCTTTATGCTCCAGAAAGAGGTAGGAGAGAGAATTACAGCCAGCCCCGGGGGGAAAGATTATGGTTCATTATCCATTCTGCTACAGTATCATTGTTATGTGGAGAAACGATTTAATGTATCCAGAAATGTATTTCGTCCCAGGCCAGATGTCGATTCGGTTGTTATTAAGTTGAAACTGTTGAAGCGTCCCAGAATAAAAGTAAAAAATAAAAAGCTATTCTTTGAAATTGTTCACGGAGCCTTTTCCCAGAGAAGGAAGAAATTGAGTAATTCCATTAGCAATGTTCTAAAAATAGATAAACATCTTTTAGAGGAACTCTTGGAAAGATTGAATATCTCACCCGCTCGCAGGGCAGAAACCCTAAGCATAGAAGAGTTTGCTACAATTTCCGACTCCTTGGGGAGTATTAACGCAACCTGAAGGTTGCGACTACCTATTTTTTCAATAATGGTAGTCGCTCCGATTGGTCGGAGCGTCTTTTGTATCAAAAATGAAAAGAGCTTATATTTTCTTGGTTTTTTTCTTACTGATAGGATCGGTTGTCCTTATCTCCTTTTTTCAGAATAAGGATGTGGCCGACTCCTTTTCTCCGGAAGTCGTGGTCTCCACAGGGACATTTGCCCGGGGTGATTCCCTTTACAGTTGTCTGAGTAGCCACGGAATTTCTCCTAAGGAAATTCTGGTTTTACAGAAACTGCTCAATCCGCTTTTCGATACCAGAAGATGCTACCCAGGTGATAGTTATGAGATAATCGCCTCTACAAGCGGGGTTCTGGAGGGATTCAATTACTATTCAGGACCTCTCGATATATATGGGGTTAAGAAATCTCCTTCTGGAGAGCTAATTGCCTTCCATCAGAAAGTACCTTTAGAGAAACGTATTCTTGGGTTGGTAGGAAGAATAGAGACTTCTCTTTACGAGTCTATGGTTCAGCTTGGACAATCTCCAGAACTTACTATGAGGTTTGCCGATATATTTGCCTGGCAGGTCGATTTCCTGACCGAACCCCGTCCTGGTGATACGTTCAAGTTAGTTTGGGAGAAATCTTATAAAAAAGGAGAAGAATTTTCCGATGGACGGATATTGGTTGCCCAATATTTGGGTAAAGAGGGAAGTCATACAGCAATACTCTTTGAAAGCCCGGAAGGTCATAAAGATTATTATACGATAAAAGGCGAATCATTAAGGAAAAAATTCTTACGCTCTCCCCTGAACTATCGTAGAATTAGTTCTTATTTCTCCTATAAGAGATTCCATCCGATTCTGAAGTACTATCGTCCACACCTGGGTATCGACTATGCCGCTCCTTTAGGTACTCCCGTGGCAAGTATTGGAGATGGAGTGGCAACTTATGTGGGATGGAAAAACGACTATGGGAGGTTTGTTAAGGTCAAACATCAAAATGGTTACTACTCCACTTATGGTCACCTCTCTCGATATGGAAGAGGAATAAAGAGAGGGGTTAAGGTGAAGCAGGGTCAGGTAATTGGCTATGTGGGAACAAGTGGATTATCTACAGGGCCACATTTAGACTTTAGAGTAGTTCGTAACGGAAAGTTCGTCAATTTTTTGAAAATTCAAATTCCTGCTGCCGAATCTGTAAAAGATAAATACAGGAAAGAATTTGAGATAACAAAGAAGGAACGCCTATCCCAGGTGGGAATACTCTCCGCCTACCGTTCATTCCCCCACCAAATTGTAGCCGCAGAGCGATAGTTCTACGTGATAATCCTTCCACTATAATCACACCTTTAAAAACATGCCTTAAAGATTAACAAAAAATTAACAAAAAATTAACATTTTCTTAACCTATCCATAACATCGACAGTATATACTTAGAGAGGCAGATTGTAAGTCAGATGGACAAAGATTTTACAATTCGTTTATATAAGTGTTACAAATAGAGGGTAGACTGATTTGTAATTACTATTTACATAAGGCGAAAAATCCGACAAAGGCAAACTCTGAGTAATCGGAGGGCGTCCCGAATTTTTGGGATTCCGACTGAGAAGTCGGGGCAAAACTACGGGCCCCACCCCCAGAATGCTGGGTGGGGGGTAGCCGGGTTACCGAAGATTAAAAATTTTTGGTAACCCGGTTTTTTTATGAGAGAATTGAATAAGGAGTAGCGGAGCGGCTGCGCAGGGAGCCACCTCGGTTGCCCACTGTTCCGTATCCTACTCGCGAAGCTTTACTTCGCTACTCCAGATGGGGAAAGGAAATATGAACAGATTAAAGGTTCCAAAGACCATTTTAATTACACTTATTTTCTTGCTAACCTGTCAATTTATCAATCTCACATACGCCTCTGACCCGGGAACAACAGGAGCAAACTTCCTGAAGATAGGAGTTGGACCGCGGGCAGTAGGAATGGGAGAGGCTCAGGTAGCAATCTGCAACGATATAACCAGTGTGTTCTGGAATCCGGCAGGTTTGGTAAGGATAGACAGCCAGGAAGCCTCTTTTATGTACAATTTATGGTTTGAAAGTATAAGCTCGCAATATTTCGGCTATACCTACCCCCATCCCACCCTGGGCACATTTGCTGGAAGCATCAACTATCTATCTATGGATAAGATTCAGGGATATACAGCTAGCGATGTAAAGACAGAAAAAGTTACAGCCTCTGACTTTTTAGGAGTTCTATCCTATGCCAGGAAACTACCTTATTATGGGATATATGGAGGGATAAACCTCAAGTTCATTCAACAGAAGTTAGAGAAGGAATCCTCGTCTGCATTTGGTGTTGATATAGGTGTTATTGGTGGTTTGGGCAGATGGCTTAAGGTAAAGGGAATGGAGGAGCTTGTCATTGGCCTAAATTTGCAGAATCTGGGAAGCAAAGTGAAGTTTCAAAAAGAAAAAGGGAGTCTTCCGTTGAACTTCAAGTTTGGAGTAGGCATAAGGAAGGAAGTATTTGGAGACCCTTTGACCATAGCGATTGATGGAAATCTTCCCAATGATAACGATTTCTATGGAAGTTTGGGGATAGAGTACTGGGTGAGGGATTTGATTGCACTGAGACTGGGATACAAGAGTGGTCAGGACTTAGGGAATGGGATAAGTTTTGGAGGAGGGATAAAGGTTAACGTATTCCAGATAGACTATGCCCTTGTCCATTTTGGAGAATTAGGATATACACACAGGATAGGGATAGTGACCAGGTTTGGCAAAGAGGCAAAGGCAATAATGATAGAGAGGGCATTTAAGAGAGGGATGGAATACTACAATGGGGGCAAGTATCCTGAGGCAATACTTGAGTTCAACAAGATTCTGGGGCTCGATCCTGAGAACGAGAAGGCTCTGGAGATGATGAAAAGAGCAAATGAGAAGTTGAAGCCACACCACGAGGAAAATATAAAATGAAAACGCTAAAACTTAAAAAATTCGTGGTAAGCGTAACGCTTGTGATTGTGGCAGGGGTGTTTTTCTTTGCCGGGGAGGCTTGCGCTATCACGTTCAGTCCTAATCATGCTGATTTCGTATTGCGTACTGGTACTCAAGGAACTTTAAGTGTTAACATGTACGGTAATAAAACTTACACAGCTTGGGTCTGGTCAGCAGATGAACAAAATATACCGAATTGGTTGAAAGTAAACGATCATTTTGGTTATAATCCTGATTACTATTATGACTATTTTTTGATTATGCCCGAGACGCATAACCATGTAATAGACGTAGAGGTTGACACGGCAGGATTAGCTCCAGGACAGTATTCACATAATATACCTTGGTGGTATGAACATTGGACTTCTGATTATAAAGATTATGGTCCTGTCTATATTTATGTTGATTTACTAGTGTGCGGGCCACCCTCGCTGTCTGTAAGCCCATCATCTCTTCTCAATTTCGGGTCAGCTACGAATAGCCTTAATCTTACAGTAAAAAACTCACAATACGGAGATCAACTTAACTGGTGGGTTGGGTTAAAGCCGTCGTGGGTTTCTTTAAATCCCCCAAATGGCTCTTTAGGTCCACCCGGCGGCTCACAGACTGTAACGGCTACAGTCAACAGGGGAGGATTGAATCCGGGTATCTATACGGACACAATAATTTTTTCCAGTAATGGTGGCAGTCAGAGTGTTTCGGTATCTATGACTGTGCCCGATACTATACCACCAACCGGGACAATATCAATAAATAATGGAGCTGTATATACGGGTTCCACCTCAGTTACATTGACTCTTTGGGCAAGCGACGGTAGTGGTAGTGGAGTAAGTAAGATGAGGTTCAGTAATGATGGAGTGAGCTGGAGTCAACAGAATTATGCTACGAGTAAGTCCTGGACGCTAGCGCCTGGTGATGGACTAAAGACAGTATATGTGCAGTATAAAGACAATGCTGGTAACTATAGTGGTCTTATAAGTGATACCATAACTTTAGATACCACACCACCAAGTGGGACAATATCAATAAACAATGGAGCGGCTTATACCAACTCTACCTCAGTTACATTAACTCTTTCGGCAAGCGATAGTGGTAGTGGGGTAAGCAAGATGAAGTTCAGTAATGATGGAGGGAGCTGGAGTGGTGAAGAGAATTATTCTACGAGTAAGTTCTGGATGCTAACAGCTGGTGAGGGAACAAAGACAGTATATGTGCAGTATAAAGATAATGCTGATA
>DAOVHK010000116.1 GCA_030671905.1 Clostridia bacterium
GAGGTGCATTTATCGAAGCTGTCCCTGTGAACGAACTCACGCCCTTTGAATATTTACTCCCTCCAACATCGATCAAAGGAGGCCAGATATTATCAATTTGTGACTGGGGAGAAGTTACCACAAATGAGGATATCAGGATATTGGATACCTGACCATCGGGATTGAATAATTGGACATCCTTGTAGCCTGCAATGGTATTGGGGTCAATTCCATACTCTCCTGTCTTTGCCAGAGTAACTGTGCAGGTACTTGCTGAAATAAAGGTTACTGATGACACCTTAATATTGTCGTCCTTACCTGCAGGGCCACTCAAATAGAACTGGACCCCTATTGGCTTCCAGGATTGAAAGCCTGAGCCATAAAGTTTAATATCACCGCTAAATGTCCGGCCTGCTGAGGCTGGTGAGGTCCTACCCTGACCATCCTCCATATAGAAAATCGTCGGCGCAGTATAAGTAGAAGTGATGATGCGGTCAAAATATACCCTGCTGGAATCGGTATAAACTACTGGCAATGGATAAGGTGAAACATTACCCTGATAGATGACGTTAGAATCAACTCCATCTCTTGGCTGCCACTGATTAGAAGTAACTTCATTCCAATCAACACCCAAACCACCAGTGTAAGGACTTACCCCCTTAAATACTCTGACCACGGTGGATGAATCAGTAGCCACCACATATAAATCTCCGCCAGCACCACCAGCCAGACTAATTGTGGCATTCTTCCAAGGCATATCAGTATCATCCAAAAGGTAAGTATTATCCCCGCCTGTATCACGAAGGAAGAAATAGAGTTTTCCATCGGAAGCTATGTAGGTTCCATAGACAGTTCCGTCCAATCCTGGTTTAGCCATAATAGAAGAATAATAGTTCTCATCGTCATATACCGTACCATAACCCAGCTCTTCTGTACCCCAGGATAAGGAAGAATTAACCGGATATCCTCTTAGGCCACTTCCCTCCCATACCGTAACTACATAAACTCCTCCAGAACTATCTAAAGGAACAATCGCACAATCATCAGCACCATCTGTATCCTGTCCCTCCGATACACCATTATCTGAAGTGGAAAAAGAACCAAGCATACTGGTTCCTCTGGCTACAACCCGGTAAGGATAATTTCCTGGCTTAGGTTGAGTGGTCTTATTAAACATTGTATGGGCAACCAACCACACATAATCATCAGAATCTTTACAGACACTTACCTTTGCCTCCGAAGGTACTCCTGGAGAATAACCCCGATTCATATCTACACCAATAGAAGAAGTCTCCCAATCTATCGAGCCATCGGATTGGAGTTCTCCCCTTCTTACCCGCACATTACCTCCTGATGTATCCGGTCCTGCTGCACAATAGACTAAACTTGAGGAAGCCACATACCATACCGAACCAGAAGATGAGGCATCGGTAACATCACCAAAAACTGCTTGTGGATCTCCCCAGGTAATACCATCAGCACTAAAGCAGTAAGAGAAATAGCCCCCAGCATCGGAAAAGACCCAGTATCCCCAGTCATTTTCCACCACTTTCCGCTGATTTACTCTTGTCGTGCCACCGGGATCGACTTCTATCCCTGCTGCTTGAGCCGGCATTGCTACCAGATGCCAGATGGAAAATACCAGCAAAAATAAAAGGCACACGGTAGCCACAGTCCTCAGCCTGCGTAAGGTAGCAATGGGGACACCGCGCATTTTTTGGAATCTATCTATTTTGTGCCAGTTACCTGGGCTCTCATCCATTATTCCTCACCAAAATATTCCAGAACTAATTTTGCAGCAGCAACTATTCTTTCATTCTCATCATATTTTAAATCTCTTAAAATATTTAAAATCGCCGTTGAATCGTCTCCAATATCCCTGAGAGCAAGAATTGCTTCTACCCTGAGTGGCGATTCTACATTTTCTATTTCTTCCAAAAGCGCATCAAGTCCTTCCTTGTTTCCCAATTTTCCTAAACAGGAAGCAACTTCATATCTAAGTCGGGGATTTGAATTCTCCATTAAGGGAAGCAACGTGGGTATAGCTTGAGACTCTCCAATCTCTCCTAAGGCCCTTATTGCCTCAATCTTTACTACCAGGCGCTCATCATTCAAAGCCTCTATCAGCGCCCCTACTGAACTCTTATCTTTAATCTTTCCCAGGGAGAGGGCAGCAAATGCCCTGACATTATCATCACGGTCATTCTTAAGACTATGGATTAGTTCGGAAACACCTTCCCTATCCTTCTTTACACCAAGATTTCTTATTGCTTCTCTCCTCTGCCATCTATTCCCCTCAGGATCCTGAGCCCATGCTGGACAGACAATCACCATCAAGCAAAAAATCAAAAGCAAGAGGAGAAAGATAATGCTAGATGTTGTGGCCAGATGAATTGTCTGAGTAGTTCCTTCCAGTCTTTTGCGCGTTCGGCTTGAAGGTGGGAAAATATTGCGGTTAGCTCGAGTGGTAGAAATGTAATCCTCGGGGTCTTGTGGCAAGTATCTTCTATTCCACTGTGGTTTGGGATTTCCTTCTTTCAAAAATTTCCCCCTAATGGAGCGTCCAGAATTTGGGTCCATCCTTCGTATACTCAACTCGATAGTGCGTTTTATCCTTCTTCATTTGGCTCTTTCCAGAGGATGGCGACCGTGGAAGGTCGCTTTTACGCGCATTATCGGGCGACCGTGGAAGGTCGCCCCTACGCGTCTCTTTTGGTTCTGGAGTCTTTCTCAAATCTCTTCCAATGATGGAAATGATAAAGTCTTTCCCTTTAATTTTTTTCTTCATAATTTTCTCCTCAATCCCCCTCACCCCTCCCTCTCCCCAAAGGGAGAGGGTGAAAGAGGAATAAAATAAAAAAAGCCGAATCAACAGTATCTCCCTAAAGGTCCCCTACCAAAGGGTGATGCGTCAATTCGGCATCATTTACGCGAGTTAGGTTAACTAACTGAACAGAACTATATCTCACTCAGATAGTTTACCTATACTCCAGAACTACTCTTCGGTAACCCGGCTATCTCGATTTTAATCGGGACCCGTGGCTTTGCGTCCCACCCTTTCGGTATGGTTTGCCTTTATCGGAGTAACCTATTCAATTTTCAAAGATTTTTGTGAATGTTTCCGAACGCGCTTTTTATTTCTTCTTTGGTCTTATATTAATAAAAAAGCCGAATTATCAAAATTTTCGAACCCCGCCCTCGGCATTTCACCGTAAGTGTGGGTTGATAATTCGGCTCGACTCTTCGGTGGCCCGGCTACCTCATTGTAGGGGTCCGTGGCTTTGCGTCCCACCCTTTCGGTATGGTTTGCTATTATCGGAGTTCGTATTCTACTTTCGCTACTATATTATCACAATTTTTCTTAATTGTCAAGGGCAAAATTGTAAATTTCACCCACCTATAAATCCACTATTCTTTAACCGCTATTTTAATAGACCTGCTGTAACCAATATTGCCCCAGAAATCCTCAGCTCCCACCCTCAAATAGTGAATGCCCTCTTCCAATTTCCCGGGGTCAAGGGTAATGGAATATGGGGCTCCAAAGGCAATCCTTCCCGTTCTTACCCATTTCTTAGCTTGCTTTGTGCTTTTGTCCCGGGATATTTCCAGCCACGCTCTCACAATATCTCCACCTGATACTGAAGCAGTAACCACCCTCTTTTCTTTAATTTCCTCGCCATCGCCAACATCAAGAATTTCTACGGAAACCCTCTTCTCATTGGGTGGCACAAGTTTAATAGCCAGGGCAGGTTCGAAAATAGACACCGAACGGCTCAAAGAAGAAGGGGGTTTACCTTTTGACTCTTGGTCAAGCCAGGTATTAGCCTCCTTACTTCCCCAGGCACTAGCCAGTATGGGAGATACTTGAGCTGAATTAAGGTTCTCATCTGGCGACCAGATAACTACATAGTTTTCTTTATCGAAATTTACCAAGCCGAGGGGAATCTCAACCCAGAACCACCTTGCCTCCCCTACTTCCTCAAGAGCCTCTTCAGGGTCGCCTTCCAGTGGAATATCTTTCTCGGAAACTAAGAAAAAAGAGTGTTTTTTATCCCATTGAGGAGAAGAATTAATCCCAATATATATCTTGCCTGAATGGGGCGAGGATAGTTTCTTTTCCAATTCTTTTATCTTTTTACTTATCTCCTTGAAACTCTCGTATTTCAATTGCTTTGCCGATGCTTCTCTCTTTTCCTTTGGCAAATTCTTTAACCGCTCCAAGTGATTCCTCACCCGCTCAAGCTGCCTCCTGATAACGTTCTTAGCCCTCCCCAACTTGGCTCCCAAATAAGCCTTTGCATAATCACCTTTGGGTGCCTCAGGAAGATTGGTAATCCAGGCATGGTTATATCCCACATACCAGTTACCATCCCAGCCGCTGGTAGCAAAGAGCGCAAAATCGTTCAGATTCTCCACCTCTGCAATTACCACCGGGTATCGATTTTCAGAAGCAGCTATGTTTTTCGCATTAAAACTGTGTACCAATAAGAAGCTAAAAAGCAAGATTACTAACCAGAAGGATTGTTTAGCGCTGGTCACTTTCGGGTTTCTCCTCTTTTTCGGTTTTTATTTCGATTCTAAGCTGATTTGCTACCATCTCAGCAACTCTTCGCACACTTCTATTCTTATCTTTTAGAGCTTTCTTAATACCATTAACCACAGGTTCA
Source organism: Clostridia bacterium (assembly GCA_030671905.1). GTDB lineage: Bacteria > UBA6262 > WVXT01 > WVXT01 > WVXT01 > WVXT01. The sequence continues at coordinate 4,647 of DAOVHK010000116.1, forward strand.
GTCGTCTCTCCAATATA
>DAOVHK010000119.1 GCA_030671905.1 Clostridia bacterium
AAGTCCAAAGGTATATTTGCTTTATCAGCTGCAATGAGTGACTGAATTACTCGCATTACATTTCCTCTGGCAAGATGGTGGGCTTCCAGTTCACTAGTCTCTACGTTCAGGCCAGCCTTAACTGCCATAATCTTTACATTGACTATCAGGGCTGGAGGAATACCCCTCAGCTTCATTCCCAAAAGATTAAAGATGGAAATGTGGGCACCTGCTGCCACAGCCTTGACCCAGATGTTCAAAAAGTAGAGGAACATTATGGCAAAGATAATTCCGACTATTACTACCAATCCAATTAAAAACTGTACCATTTTTCACCTCCCATAATTTATTGACATTATTTGTAGTTTCTTATACACTTCACGAGACTTTTTCTTCGTCTATTCTTCTGACCACAACTCTATTCCCTTCCACCATCACCACCTTTATTTTACAACCCTTGGATAGAAATACTCCCTCACTTACCACATTGACCTTTCCACCATCTATTAATGCTTTGCCAGACGGTCTTAAAGTAGTTAATGAAATACCAGTTTTATTTTTTAAGTCTTCCAAGTTTTTCGAAGTAGAGCGGAAGCCTTTTTCTGTCGACTGAAGGAATAGTTTCCTGGACAATCTTGTCTTAGTCCCGAACTTCATTACTAAATAGACGCTCACCATAGCCAACACCAAACCGCCAACCAAGAAATAGGAGCCCCCAACACTACCAAGTCGAACAAAGGCAATCCATATAGAGCCTACGATTAAAAAGAACCCAATCGTTCCCAGAATTCCTCCGGGAACAAAAACTTCAAAACAAATTAGAACCAAACCTGCCAGATATAGAGATAAGCTTAGATTCATTTCTTCTCTTCTATCTCCACTTCGGAAACCACTATCCTGTTTCCTTCCACTTTTATCACTTCTACCTGTCTTCCCTTCTCTATAAGTTCCCCTTCGCTTACCACATCCAGAATTGTATCTCCAAATTGAGCCTTACCCACAGGCCTGAGCATAGTCAGTGTTATACCTTGCTTCCCTATAAATTTTTCCAGCTCTACTGGCGCAGAACGGAATCCCTTTTCTCTCTTTTCTTCTGAAGTCAAAATTAATTTACTCAAAAGGGGAAATTTGGGCATAAATGCGAAACTGAGCGTGGCTACCAGGAAAGTAGCGATCAAGGAGGCAGCCACCACATAAGTTGCCTCAAGGAGACGAGAAATATCTACAGGTGTCTTGGGCAAAGGCTCTTTAACCAGAGAGAAAAAGAGACTGGCTACAATAAGCAGGACACCTGATACTCCTGCAATACCGAAACCAGGGATAACAAATAATTCTAAAACTAGTAAAACTCCCCCAACAATAAAGAGACCCGGCTCAATCCATTGGGCCAGGCCTACCATATATTGGGCGCCAAAGAAGAGCGCCAAACAGACTAGCCCGACTGTACCACTCACTCCCCAGCCTGGTATCCTCAATTCAAAAAATATCCCTAAAAGCCCAAAAGTAAGAAGAAGACCACTTACCATGGGGTGAGTGAGAAACCTTACTAGTTTCTCTGACCAGGTTATCGAAGCCCTCACCACTTTTCCATCCTCTAACCCGTAAAGGGTGAGAATTTCTCCAATTTTTGAGACTTTATGCTCTGCTAACTTAAGTTTCCAGGCCTCCTCTGTGGTAAGAGTCAGAAGCTTACCTTTCTCGATTACCCCTTTTATTTCCACATCCGGGTCGACCATAGCTTCTGCCAAATTTGTGGGGTGGTTGTTTCTTTCTGCTGTAGCTTTAAACTCCTTTCGCACATAGGAAATTGTTTTCTCGTCGGTAGGTTGGGTCTTTGTAGTTCCCGGAGCCATTACCACAGGAGTAGCTGCACCAATGGTGCCCCCCGGGGCCATAACAATATGCCGACAAGCCAGGCTTATCAGAGCTCCAGCAGATATGGCTCTTCTATTAACAAAAGCAATTGTGTTTATATCACTTTCGAAGAGTGCATCCCTGATCTCAGTGGCTGCGTCTACCCTGCCTCCGAAAGTCTCCAGTTCTAAGATGATACACTGAGCTTTTTTCTCCTGTGCTTCCCCAACTACTCGCCTGACAAAACTGGAGAGGCCTAAGTCTATTACTCCTTTAATGGGAATGACATAAACATCCCTCTCAGGATAACCAAAAAGGGATGAGTGACTGAGTAAAAGGAAGCCCATAAGAAGAAGAAAGATTTTAATTCTCATGTAAAAGAAAAGTCCTCTCTAAATTGCAAATCGTAAAGCTTCCTATATAATCCACTCCTCTTCATCAACTCTTTGTGCCTTCCTACTTCTACAATTCTGCCGCGATCGACCACAATAATCCTATCTGCTTCCCGGATTGTTGATAGACGATGCGCTATTACGAAGGTGGTGTGATTCTTCATAAGACGATCCAATGCTTCCTGAACTAAAAGTTCAGATTCTGAATCTAATGAGGAGGTTGCTTCATCAGAAATCAGGATTTCCGGGTCTTTGAGGATAGCCCGGGCAATGGCCATTCGCTGCTTCTGTCCACCGGATAACTTCATTCCTCTCTCGCCAATAACCGTTTCGTAACCCTGGGGAAGCTTCATTATGAACTCATGGGCATTGGCGATGCGGGCTGAAGCCTTAATCCTCTCCAAGGAAGCTTGTGGATCACCATAGGCAATATTATTCCTGACTGTATCATTAAACAAAATTGTTTCCTGGGTGACAATGCCCATCTGCCCTCTTAACGATTTCAGGCTTACCTCTCTTATATCCTGACCATCGATTGTAATCTTTCCATTTGTGGGGTCGTAGAAACGAGGAATCAGATTGGCTATGGTAGTTTTTCCGCCTCCGCTAGGGCCAACCAGAGCTAATATTTCCCCTTTGGAAACTTCTAAATTAACGTTCTCCAGGACAAGGTCATCTTCCCTCGAAGAATCCTCCTGGGGATAAGAGAAAGAAACTTTTTCCAAGACTATCTTTTTTCTCAAGGGTGGAAGGACTTTAGCATGGGGAAGCTCTACCACAAAAGACTTTGTATCTAAAACGCGGAAAATTCTTTCACTGGCAGCTAAAGCTTGTTGAATCTGTGCATTGAGACTGGCAAAATTCTTTACCGGTTTATACATAGTAGAGATAGCACCAATAAAAGCGAAGAAAGTCCCTACAGTAGTGTCTCCCCTTATAACCTCGTAAGCAGCAATAGCTAAAACGCTTACCATCCCCACAGTGGCAATAAATTCCATAACCGGCGATTGAATGGCTATTACCCGCATTGCCTTCATAATAATTTTAAAGAAATTACTATTCTCCTGTTCAAACTTCTCAGCTTCTGTCTTCTCCATACAAAAAGATTTAATCATCATTATTCCCAGGATTTTTTCCTGCAGCAAAGAATAGATGTCAGCCATCTTCTCCTGGCTCTTTCTGCTTATCTTCCGCAATCTTTTCCCAAATTTCCTTAAGGGTAGGATAACCAGAGGAAAAACAATCATAATTACGCTTGCCCACCGCCAATGCAAATAGAAAAGAAGTGCGGTCAAGCCTATGATAGTCAAACCTCCACGAATTAAATTTGCCGGAACACCAACAATTGCTCTCTGAAGCAACATAACATCATTAGTTAAACGAGAAATAATCTGGCCTGTCCTCTGGCGAATGAAATAGTCCAAAGACAGACTTTGCAGGTGGCTGTAAAGTTTGTTCCTTATATCCACTATTGTTTTCTGACCGATATAAGCCATCAGATAAGACTGGTAGTATTGAAATATCCCTTTAGCCAGGGCACAACCAATAATAATCAAGACAATATAAAGAATCATCTGTGGATTTTTTTGAGTAAAGATTTTATCGAATGTCGGCTTTATCAAATACATTAGAAGTGAAGTTAGCCCAGCAACTAAGGCCATACAAACCATCGCTTCTAAGAAACGTATCCTGTAGGGTTTGACATATGCAAATAGTCTCTTTAAAAGGTCCATTAGTTGCTCGCTATAGCCTCCTCCAGAATAATTTTTGCCGCTCTCTTAGATGCTCCGGGAGTTCCTAACTTTTCTTTAACCATTTTAAGTTCTTTTCTGGTCTCTCGCATAAGGCCTGGATTACTCAACCAGTGGCAGGCTACCTTAGCAATCTCTTTTGCCCGAGCCTTTTGCTGAATAAATTCGGGGACCACCCTCTTTCCCGCTACAATATTGGCCAAACCAATTCTGGGAATTCTTATTAAAAGTCGCGCCAGTAGATAACTGAAAAGTGAAACTTTATAAATTATAATCATGGGAATACCCAGACAGGCATTCTCTAAAGTAGCCGTTCCAGAAGCCACCAGAGCCAAAGTCAATGTTCTCCTTATATTATAATCTTCATCCCGCACTACCAGTATAGGAAGAGGGGGTTTTTCTTCTTTTTGACTTTTAGAAATCTTCGTTCGGTTAAGTCTATTTTTTTCAAATTCTGTAATGCGTTCTTTTATGTAATTCATAGGTATATTGCCTGCCAAGGGCAAGACAAATTGCACTTTCCTGTTTTCAGCTATCCTTCGGGAAGCCTCTAACATAACTGAAAGAAGACGCTCTATCTCCTG
>DAOVHK010000049.1 GCA_030671905.1 Clostridia bacterium
AAGAAGAAGAAAAATGCAGACTATGTAATTAATGGTGATTTGGATTCTACCAGTTTACGAAAGCAGGTGGAATCAGTCTATAAAGAGCTAATTAGTTTATGATTGTAGATCTGCGTTGTAGAGGCGACATGAGAAAACAGACTAAGGAATTTATAAAATGGAAATAAAAAGTAAAAAATACTGGTTAACATTTCTTGCCTTAAGTGTTTTTTCCGGTTTTCTAATTCGCTTTATTTTCTTATTACATATTCCCATGATTGAAACCGATGGAGTATTTTATGCAACACTGGGAAGGAAATTGGTTTCTCTCCATCCCTGGGAAGGAATAGATGCTTATTGGCCTCCCTTTTATCCCGTTTTAATTGGGCTTTCTTCTTTTATATTTAAAGATTTAGAATTTTCAGGAAGGATAGTTTCAGCAATAATAGGCTCTATTTTAATAATTCCAGCATTTTTTTTAATCCGTGAAATCTTTCAGGAAAAAGTTGCCAAACTTTCGGTTATCCTGATGATTTTTCATCCCCGACTGGTGATTTCTTCTCAGCAGGTATTAACTGAAATCACTTATGCTTTTTTAGTAGTCACAGGAATTTTTACAGGATTGATCGCTTTCAAAAAAAAGAAAATATGGCTTTTCTTACTGGCTGGTCTTATCTTTGGTCTCTCCTATCTTACCAGACCAGAAGGATTTTTAATTTATATTTTGATGGCATTGTGGATACTATTTTTTCCTCAATTGTTTTTGAAGAATAACCAGACTAAAAATAAAAGAGGTTTAATATTCCTTACTTTTAGTTTAGGCTTTTTTATATTTGCGCTGCCCTACCTTTTTTTTGTCAAGAAAGAATTGGGATATTGGGCGATTAGTGAAAAAAGCAGCTATAATTTTTACGCCTCTTTTCGGTCGGAATACCAAAAATATGGATTAGCGCCCGTCCATCCTCAAACTAGCCATCAGGAAAGTAAGGAAATAGCAATAAAATCGGATAAATTTAATTATAAACCGTTTTCTTTCGCTCTCCATCATCCCTGGACTATCGGGAAAAAAGCAACGAAAAATATTTTACGCAACCTCTTTGACAGAATACCAAGCAGTTTGACCTATAATTTTGCTCTGGTTTTGCTTTTCGGTATATTCTTAAAAAGAAGGGGAATACCCCGCAAAAAGGAAGAAATTTTTCTCTGCTCTTTCGTGAGTTTAGCAATTTTACAATATTCTTTGTTTACTATCCATAACCGATTTTTCATATTTTTACTTCCTCTCCTAATTGCCTGGACAGTTGTTGGATTCCTTGAATTGGAAGGGATTATAGGAAGAAAATGGGGAAATTATGTTTTTCTTTTTCTGGTTTTGCCATCGATTTTTTATTTTTCTTATAAATCAATGACCAAAAAATATGATTTGGAGCATAAGAAAGCAGGAATCTGGCTGAAAAATAATACAGAGAAATTTTCTGTGATTATGTCCAGAAAACCGTATGCAGCCTTTTATTCAGGAAACCTCATTGCTTCTATTCCTGAGGGCTCTTATAAACAGGTAACTATCTATGCAAAAGAGCGTAAGGCAGATTATCTGGTGATAGACGAACGATACATTCCTACACGAAGACCAGAGTTAAAGTTTTTGCTTAATGCTTATTCTCTTCCCAAAGAACTGGAAATGGTCTATCAGGGAAAATATGAGGGGAAAAGAATAATAATCTATAGATGGCTTCTTTAAACCCGGAACCATTACCTAACCAATAATTCTTACTTCACTTTTGGCAATATTTAAGATATAATCTAACCTCGGTTTTGTAAAGCGAAACGGACGCAAATACAAAGAGAGGAGGTGAAACAAAATCAAGAACGGATTCAGCATGCGCTGAATCACACATCAAACAAGGAGATGAAACATGCGTAAAATTGGACAAATCTTCAAGATTTTAATCCCTGTCATTGCCGTAGCTGTTTTAGTGGTATTTATGATTGGAGCAGGGAAACAGAAAAGGGCAAAAGAAAAATTCCTGGCCGTGGCCGACCGGGTCTATGAAGCCTGGAACACGGGCAATGCGGACCTATTGGACGTTTACGCTCCGGACTGTGTCTTCCACGCCCCTCCCGATCCGGATCTTGAAGGCCTCGAGGCCTACAAACAATTCTTCGCAGCCGTCCTGAGCGCCTACCCCGACTTTCAACTCACGATGGACGAGGCAATCTTCGAAGGGGACATAGGTCTTACACGGTGGACCTGGCGGGGCACACACACAGGTGAGTTTATGGGAATCCCGCCTACCGGCAAGCAGGTGGTAGTAACGGGATGCACCATAACTCAAGGGGTGACCGGCAAAATCGTCGAACAGTGGCAGTATAAGGATGCCCTGGGTCTGATGCTGCAGCTCGGATTTAAGTTGGTTCCTGCGAAGTAGCACGGCGGGAAATAATTCCTGTAAGCCACTCTTCCGTTGAGTAAGCAAGGGATGGTAAAAGCTGGTTGCCACACGGTCTAACATGGGGTTGCCGAGTTCGCTGGGCTCCGTCCAAACTACCTCTTTTCGGCCGGCGACTTCGGCAACCCCGGAAGTATTAGAAGAGACGTTGGCATTTAGCAATACCAGCGGACTCAGACATGCGCTGAGTCACACATCTTCTTTAATCATAAGTTTGATTATCGGAATAATTATGGGTATTCTATTTCCGTTTTTTCCAGCCGAGAAAAAATTCTTAATTACTTGCTTCACAAAACTTCTTACTCCACACAAAAAACTATTGCAAAAGATAAGTATTTATGATAAACTTTACAAACAAACGTTAAACAGAAAGGATTTTAATGCTTTCCATTGGATTGAGCAGTGCAGTTTTAGGAATTGAGGCTTATCCTGTAGAGGTGGAAGTAGATATCTCTTCCGGACTTCCCCATTTCTCTACGGTCGGTCTTCCGGATACGGCGATCAAGGAGAGTAAGAACAGAGTCCTGGCGGCGATTAAGAATTCTGGATACGAATTTTCTATGAAGAGGATTACGGTCAATTTGGCTCCAGCGGCAGTAAAAAAGGAGGGTGCTGCTTTTGATTTGTCCATTGCCTTAGGAATTTTAGCTGCTAATGGTCAGTTATCCCAGGATAGGCTACAGAAGTATATAGTTCTGGGAGAACTATCGTTGGATGGTAGTGTGCGTAAAGTCAAAGGTACCTTGCCCATTGCCCTGGCGGCAAGAGAGGCTGGTGTAGATGGTCTAATTATTCCTGAAGGGAATAGAAAAGAAGCCTCAGTGGTGAAAGGTTTAAATGTTTTCCCGGTTAGAAATTTGAAAGAGACAGTAGATTTTTTGAATGGAAGAGATGAGCTTTCTTCCTTTTCTATAGATTTGGAAGAGGAATTTGAAGATAGGCGTAATTATGAGACAGATTTTGCCGACGTTAAAGGTCAGGAATATGCCAAGCGAGCCCTGGAAGTTGCTGCCAGTGGGGGACATAACATACTTCTCATTGGCCCGCCTGGGTCTGGAAAAACCATGCTGGCTAAGAGGTTGCCATCCATTTTGCCTACAATAACCTTAGATGAGGCATTGGAGACCACAAAAATTCACAGTGTCATTGGTCTAATCTCTTCAAGGTCGGCAATTGTAGGTACCAGGCCTTTTCGTTCTCCACACCATACCATCTCTGATGTGGCATTGATAGGAGGCGGTTCTTTTCCCAGGCCTGGCGAGGTTAGCTTAGCCCATAACGGGGTCCTCTTTCTGGATGAGTTTCCTGAATTTCACCGCAATGTTTTGGAAGTTTTGCGTCAGCCCATTGAGGATGGTGTGGTGACTATTGTCCGTGTAAGCACAGCTTTAACTTATCCTGCCAAGTTTATGCTGGCTGCAGCTATGAATCCCTGTCCTTGCGGGTTTTACGGCGATTCACAGAGAGAATGCACCTGCACTCCTTTTCAAATCCAGAAATATCGAGCTAAAATCTCAGGACCGCTCCTTGACCGAATCGATATGCATATTGAAGTGCCACCAGTTAAATACCAGGAGTTAACAGTAGATACGGATGGGGAATCTTCATTGACAATTCGTACCCGAGTTCAGAGGGCGAGAGATATACAGAAGGAAAGATTTAAAAAATTTAAATCGGTCTATTGTAATGCTCATATGGAGGCTAAATATATAAGGAAGTATTGTATTCTGGAAAAAGAAGCGGAGAAGTTATTGAAAGATGCAATTGAGCGTTTGGGACTTTCAGCCCGGGCATATGACCGCATTCTTAAAGTCTCCCGGACAATTGCAGATTTAGAAGCAAAGGAGGAGATTAGTTCCCACCACATTGCTGAGGCTATCCAGTATAGGAGTCTGGATAGGAATCTATGGATGTAATTTTAGGTGTGTAAATCCATAAAGTTATGGAAAGGAGAAAAAATGAAAAGGGGAATTTTTATTTTTCTGTTCTGTGGTCTATTAACTTTCAGTATCTTTTTTGCCCAAGCTCAGGAGGAAGATGTGGAAGCTTTGCCTCCTGAACCTTTAGGAGTAGAGATTCCTGCGTTTGAAGCTGAAGTGGAAGAGGAAGAAGAGGAAGCTTTGCCTTCGGAACCTTCTGAAGAAGAGATTATTTTTGAGGCGGAAGAAGAACCCGTCGAGCCGAGCGAAGTCCCCGCTGAGGAGGTTGCAGTTGAGGAGCCTCGAGAAAAGGTGGAGGAGGCTGTAACTGAGAGAAGAGTTCTTCCCCAAGAAGATATTTCTGAAGGAATAGAACTTGTGCTTAAAGCTTACGAGGTAGAGAGAGGGGATTGTCTTCACGAAATCGCTAACCGGTATTACGAAGATCCTTCTTTGTGGAGAGAGATATGGGCGTATAATAAATATATAAAGGATCCCCATTGGATTTTTCCTGGTGATGACCTGGTAATTCCCACTCATCAAAAAGCGGAAGTATCGGAAGAGATGCCCCAGGGGGAGCTGGTAGTAAAATTAGAAGAGGTTAAGCCAGGATTCGAATATGAAAGAGATGTTTTTATTGCTCCCTTAGATTTTGAATTTGATGGATATATTGCCGGAACAAAAGAGAATAAATTCATGACAGCATATGGAGATGTAGTATTCATCGATCTGGGGAAAAATCAGCAAGTTAAGCCAAAGACAAGGTTTATAATCTATCGAGAAGGGGAAGAGGTTATCCATCCCATAACCGGCGAAATTCTGGGAATAATCATTGAGAAGATTGGTGTATTGGAAGTTACATCAGACATTCAAGAAGATAGTTCAACCGCAGTTATAAGAGATAGCCGGAAACCGATAGAGATCGGTGACCCTATTAAATTGCAAAAGAAGAGAGAAGAGTAAGAAACTAAAGGATGATAAAGCAGAATAAAAATAGGCAGGAAAAATTTACTCACACTGCTCCATGTCCACGTCATGGTCTCTTGTTATCATGAGATTCTATGTTAGTGCCCGCCGAATTCTTTCATTCATTCCATGTTTTCACTCTCTTTTGCATAAACAGACAATTGGTAGTGTAGGGCTACACTACACTCTTTTGAGGGGATTGCTTGACATATGACTGGGATTTTGTATATAATACTATGCTTTGTGCCAAAAAACTTTATTTTCGTAGAGGAAAGAAATGGCAGATAAAATCGAACATTGGCTGACTCTAAATATGATTCCTGGTATAGGGGCGACGAGAGGCCAGAAGCTGTTAGAACACTTCGGGTCTCCTCAATCTATACTTGAGGCAAATTTGAACGAACTTCAACACGTTGCCGGTATTGGGGAGTACACGGCCAGGCAAATTGTCAGCTCCAGAGATAAATTAGATATAGAAAAAGAGATATCCAGAATTAAAAAACAAAAAGTTTCTGTAGTAACATTTTCTGACGATAACTATCCGGCAAACTTAAAATCTATTTTCGATCCACCCATTGTGCTATATGTAAAGGGGAAATTGTTGCCAGAAGATAGAATTGCCATTGCCATGGTAGGAACCAGGCGACCAACTACTTATGGAAAAATGGTGGCAGAAAAACTGAGTAAAGAATTGGCTGAAAGAGAAATAAGTATAGTTAGCGGCTTGGCCCGGGGAATCGATACCTCTGCCCATAAAGGGGCTCTATCTTGTGGGGGAAGAACTATTGCTGTTTTGGGATGTGGCATCGATATCTGTTACCCTCCGGAGAATAGGGCTCTTTTTGATGAGATTGGTGAACGGGGGGTTGTAGTTTCCGAATTTCCTATGGGCACACGGCCGGAAAAGATGAATTTTCCTATGCGAAATAGAATTATAAGCGGACTCAGTTTAGGGGTGGTGATCGTCGAGGCCGGTTTCAGAAGCGGTGCTTTAATCACTGCTGGGTGTGCCCTGGAGCAGGGCAGGGAAGTTTTTGCTGTTCCGGGAAATATCTTCAATTTAGGAACTAAGGGCAGTCATTCATTAATAAAACAAGGTGCGAAACTGGTAGAGGAATGTGAGGATATTATTGAAGAGATACGTTGTTTAAGAGATGTTTTACCTGTATCTCCGGCTATAAAGTCTCTTAGGAAAGTAAAGTTGTCTTCAGAAGAAGAAAGAGTGTATAACCTATTATCATTTGAGCCTATTCATATTGATTTGATAAGTAAACAGAGCGGTCTAGTTATAAACAGGACATCATCTGTTCTCATGAATTTGGAAATGAAAGGTAAAATTAGACAAGTAGTGGGGAAGATGTTTTTGCGCGTTCCAGAAGCGCAATAATATCAAATATCTAAAATCTAATATTTAACAAGGGAGGAAAATATGGCAAGGAAATTAAGGGATGAAGATATGTTCCGGGATGGAGAGAATTTTGGAATTAGAGAAATCAAGGAATACTTGGAGAAGTTGAAATTGTCTGCAAGTGAACTGGAAGAGATGTTACTTGACGTTCTGGAAGAAAGTTACCAGGAAGACTATGACTCCAAGGGGCGGAAGAAATATCTGCATTAAATTACAGGGTTAGTCTATTGAGGGTAAGCCTATGGTTAAGGCTTTAGTTATTGTCGAATCACCTACTAAGGCAAAGACGATCGGGAAGATATTGGGGAAAGACTACGTGATTAAATCTTCTATGGGGCATGTGCGTGATTTGCCTCCTCGTAGGTTAGGGGTAGATATAAAAAACAATTTTAAGCCTACTTATGAAATTATTAAAAATAAAAAGAAAATTGTGAAAGAGTTAACCAAGGCAATGAAGGAAGCTGAACAGGTTTATCTTGCTACTGACCAGGATCGAGAAGGAGAGGCCATAGGATGGCATTTAGTTGCCGCCACAAAGGCTGACCAGGGAAGAGTAAAACGGATAGTGTTTCATGAGATAACTAAAGAGACAATTGCTAATTCTCTTCGTTCTCCACGCCAGATTGACCTCCATTTAGTTAATGCTCAACAGGCAAGACGTATACTTGACCGGCTGGTGGGATATAAGCTCAGTCCTCTTTTGAGTGGCAAAGTCAGAAGGGGGCTTTCTGCAGGACGGGTACAATCAGTAACTCTTAGGTTGATTGTTGAGAGGGAAAAGCAAATTGAGAAATTTGTTCCTCAAGAGTACTGGACGATACTTGCCCATTTGAGCAAGAAGGATGAGGAACGAATCTTTACGGCAAATCTTATTGCTAAGGGAAAGAAGAAATTTAAGAAACTGGAAATTGCAAATGAGTCAGGGGCAAAAAAGATCTGTCGGGATTTGAGTGGTAAAGAGTTTATTGTCTCGGAAGTAACCAGAAAGCCTAAGAAGCGTAATCCTTCTCCCCCATTTAACACAAGTACCCTTCAACAGGAGGCTTCCAGAAAGTTTGCTTTCTCTGCGACTAAAACAATGGTGATAGCACAACAACTCTACGAAGGCATCGACCTGGGAAAAGAAGAGAGTGTAGGGTTAATTACGTATATGCGCACAGATTCCTTCGCTGTCTCTTCCTTGGCTCAGGCTGAGGCGCTTAAGTTTATCAGGAAAAAGTTTGGCGAAAGCTACTTACCTCAAAAGCCGAGGATTTACAAAAGTAAGAGTAAAGTTGCCCAGGAAGCTCACGAGGCTATCCGGCCAACCTCTTATCTGCGCACTCCGGAAGCCATGTCGAAATATCTGAATGCCACACAATTTAAACTTTATAGCCTGATCTGGCAAAGGTTCATATCCAGCCAGATGGCTTCAGCGATATTTGACACAATAGCTGTGGATATCAGAGCGAGTGATTATGTCTTTCGTGCTACAGGACAGAAGGTTAAGTTTCCCGGATTCCTTAAAGTCTATCAGGAAGAGAAAGAAGAAGAGGAAAAAGTTCTTCCTCCTCTTAAGGAGGGTGATAGTTTAGTTTTAAAAGAGGTTGTTCCCGGGCAGCACTTCACTGAGCCTCCTCCACATTATACGGTTGCGAGTCTAATTAAGACTCTTGAAGAGCACGGTATCGGTCGACCTTCAACCTATGCTCCCACAATAAGCACTCTTTTGGAAAGAAGGTATGTAATATTGAAGAATAAACAGTTCCATCCTGAAGAGACGGGGGTTATAGTTAGTGACTTGTTAGTTAAATACTTTCCCAAAATCATGGACATCGATTTCACTGCTCATATGGAAGAGAATCTGGATGAGATTGCCTTGGGAAAAATGGAGTGGGTTGAAGTCCTAAAGAATTTTTATCAACCCTTTAAGGAAACCCTGAACATTGCTTATAAAAAGATGAAGAAAATCAAACCACAGGCGACTAAGGAGATTTGTCCAGAGTGCAAAAGCCGCATGGTAATCAGACTTGGGCGCTATGGCAAATTTCTTGCTTGCTCTTCATTTCCTCGTTGCCGTTATACCGCTCCTTTAGATGAACAAGGGAAAAAGATAGTCCCCCAGATGACTGAAGAAAAATGTTCGAAGTGTGGAAGCCCGATGGTGATTAGGTGGGGTCGTAGAGGTAAATTCCTTGCCTGTAGTGCTTATCCCAAATGCAAAAACACTAAGTCAATTCCGAAAAAAGAATAGATAGGGCAAAAGGTGCCTGGCACCATGAAATTAATGGAAATCTATCTGGATGAATTTATTACACACTTGAGAGTAGAAAGGAATTTTTCCCCGCATACTCTGGTAAGTTATAATGGTGACCTGAAAAGCTTTATCAATTTTTTGAAAAGAGACAAGATAAATAGTTTCAACAAAGTTGATCGCTTGCAGGTGAGAAAGTTTCTGGCTTACCTTGCAGGTAAGAATCTTGAAAAAAGCACCATTGCTCGAAAACTCTCTAGTATTCGGTCGTTCTTTGGTTATTTGACGCGGGAAAAAATTATAGCTCAAAACCCGACAATTCATATTCCTACACCAAAACAAATGAAGAAAGTACCTCATTTTTTGGATTTGCATGAAGTCAAGCTACTCTTGGAATTGCCTAATAGGAGAACTCTTCTAGGCTTGAGAGACAGGGCAATCTTAGAGGTATTATATGGTTCGGGTCTGAGAGTGAGTGAGCTGGTAAACTTGAATATAAGCGATGTTGACCTATTAGGGGGGATGATTAAGGTGAAAGGTAAAGGATCGAAAGAAAGGTTAGTGCCCATTGGAGAGATGGGACTTACCTCTATCGAACGCTATTTGAAAATGCGCCAATTGCCGGAAAAGTCTGCTTTTTTTAAAATTAAAAGTTTCCAGAATTTGCCTTACAGTAAAGGGCCATTATTTTTGAATTTTCAGGGGTCGCGGTTAAATACGCAAAGCATAAACCGTCTTGTTCATAAATACATCAGGCTTGCCAGTATCAAAAAGGGAGTAAGCCCACACACTTTGAGACACACATTTGCCACACATCTATTAGATGCTGGCTGTGATTTGAGAGCTGTACAGGAAATGTTAGGGCATGCCAGTCTATCTACTACTCAAATATATACTCATGTGACCACAGAAAGATTAAAGAGAGTATATAGAAAATATCATCCTCGTGCCTGAGAAGAGAGAAAGATGAGAGAGAATGTAAAGATTCTCATGGAAGAGACAGGTTGTGATGAGGGTCAGGCAGAACTGGCTCTCCATTCAACGGGAAATAACTTAGAAAAAGCTATAAAATCGATAGATCAACTTCTTAGATACATCATAGTAATTAAAGGAAAATTTATATGTGACCAGACCAATGTTTATGGTCAGTTTATAGTTATTAGCCATCTCCATCAAAAGAGGATTGTTCGCTTGGGTGCAGTAGCCACATACGATCCCGTAATTTATGAGGGAGATATCAATTGTAAATGGCGCGACTTCGAAAAGAGGCTCTAT
>DAOVHK010000133.1 GCA_030671905.1 Clostridia bacterium
CATAACAACTGAGGTGGTCTGCCCTTAAGGCATCAATAGAAATGAGAATTATATTTGGTCCTTTAGAGCGACTCAACCGATAGGAATAGATAAAGCCATTACAGATAAGGATTAAGATAATTGGCACCAGCACTAATTTTCCATTGGCTACTTTATTTAAGAAACTAAATTTTTCCCGAAGTTTTGCACTGATGCCGATGGGGTAAAATAGTCCATAGAGTATTAAAATAAATAGAAGATAATTAAACGGGTTTATTCGTCTAAAGCTCCCTATGTATAACAATATCATAAAAGAAGAAATAAGTACTAATCCTCTTTCTCTATAAGTTTTAATTATACTTACAGGAATGACTATAAGGAGAGCTGCTACTATAGATAGTATAACCGATTTTAGTATCACACTATTAAGAGTAGATTGTATTGCACCTAAAGCAAGATTATATAATGATTTCTGTAAGTATCCATTCGAGTATACCAGACTCACACCTTTTACAATACCAATGATAAATCCTATAATCAGGCTGAAGAACAAACCAAATTTAATTCCCTTAATGATATCATTCATTAATGATTTTATTTTCTTTTTCTCTTCCATTTGAAAATCCTGTTTAAACAAGATAAGCCAAGGCAAAACCTATCTGTGCTACTAAAAGCATCAGGTACATATGTTTCCAGGAGATGTGATTTGCTTCCAGGGTCAGTTCCTCGGGCTTTCTCAAGACCAGATAAGCAGTGTAGCTGCCCCAGACTACAAGGATGACTGTTAACGGGTATAATACCATGGGTGACCCAGTCAATATGCCATTAATTTTGCCATATGGAATTAATAGAAATGGCAATACAAAAAAAGGAACGATGGTGATTGCCGCTTTCTTGGCTCCGAGAATTATGGGAAGGGTATTACATCCGTACATCTTGTCACCTTTTATGTCAGAGAAGTCCTTGGTAGAAGCAGCGCCCAAAAGATAAAGCGCAAATATGGAGCCGATGAACCAGGGTTCAAAATTAAAGAAACTTCTCACTGCTGTCCAGCCAGCGACTATGAGGAGACATCCTCTGGGAATAGCAATGGTTAGATTGGCTGCTATTGCCCATCTTTTGGTTCTAAAAGGCGGTGCGGAATAAGCGTAAGTAATTAAGACAGTTATTAAAATGATGGTGATAAATTGCTTGTTAGGAACCAGGTATGCCAAAAAGAATGAGAAGGAGTAAAGCAGAATACTGAACAGTCGGCTCTCTTTTAGAGAAATTCTGCCTGAGGGGAGAGGCCTGTTTGGCTTATTTATTCTGTCAATATTAATATCGAAGTATTGGTTTACAATATTGGAGGCTCCATTAAGAAATGCAGCAGAAAAGGCACCCAAAATAATTGGATAGATATAGGTAAAGGTCAGCACTGCTCGACTGTTGGCACCAAGGGCAATTAAGCCTCCACTTATAAACCCGACTGTAGGAGCCAGGAGGGTAAACGGTCTCATAAGTTCCCAATAAGTTTTGAGTTTTCTTAACATCTTCAGTCAGCAAATTCAGCTTTATCACTCCTTGACTAATTTTCTCGTTCTACAATATATTCTGCCAATTCCCTTAAGATTTTTCCTCTTGTGCCAAAAATCTTTAGGCTATAAATAGAGGACTTTACCAGTTCATTGGCATACTCTTTTGCTTTTCCTATTCCCAGAAGCGTAACGAATGACACTCTATTTCTATCTTTCCTTTCATCTTTCCCTGTCAGTTCTCTTTTACCCTCAAAATCTAAAATATCATCTCTTATTTG
Source organism: Clostridia bacterium (assembly GCA_030671905.1). GTDB lineage: Bacteria > UBA6262 > WVXT01 > WVXT01 > WVXT01 > WVXT01. The sequence goes on from DAOVHK010000133.1 coordinate 1,775, forward strand.
ATAAGCTAAACCAATATTTCTGGCGTAATTCTTTAAAACCTGTCTCTCTTTTTCAGATGCTCCGCATAGTCTTGCTCCAGTGTCACAGGCTACCACAAAAAGCTTTCCCGTCTTGTGGGTATGGATATACTCCAATGTTTTTAAATCCATAGCTTTAGAATCTAAATCGACCGTCTGTCCACCAATCATCCCGCAAGAACCGATTGCTTCCGAAATATCTTCCATAATTTGACTGACGACCTTCTTATCTATTTTAGTTTTTCGGCAATTCTGAGCGATAAGGCCCAATCCTTTCATTAGGAGGCCATAGGCAGCCAGTATTGCTACCGCTTCGCCGAATACTTTATGGGTTGCTGGTCGTCCTCTCCTGAAATTGGCATTATCCATTGAGGGAAGGTCGTCAAGAATCAAAGAGGAAGTATGAATTAGCTCGATACCACAGGCAGCCATTAGAAGGTCAGCCTTCTTTCCAATGGCTTGAGATGTAGCCAGAGTCAGGATTGGTCTGATTCGTTTGCCTCCATTCAACAGACTGTACCTCATTGCCTGATGTATCTTGGGGGGATATGTATCTTCTTTAGGAAGGCAGTTTTTCAACGCTTCATCGATATCTTCTCTTTTTATTTTAAGGTATTTTCCTATTTCCATAATTTTCTTTTATTTTACAATAAATTAGAAAAGTTAAGAAATCTTCCGCAGATTTGTAGAAAAGTTTAGCAAATTGAAGGCTGACCTGTCAAATAGAAAACCTAAAGGCATTTTTTGTTTGACAAACTTCCTCGATTTTGATAAAATTTTAACGCTTTTTATTGCAATTTGCCTACCAAAAGTGATGGATAAATTCTATAGATTATGGCTAAACCCCATATTAAATCATTAGGATTTCAAAATTCTAAACAATCTCTCTTTGCGTGCCTGACTAATTGCTCCTATGAACATTCCTCAACCAAATAGCTCTATATATCTGACCAATCACCCAAGGGACGGCACAGAGTCCGTCCCCTACAATTCTAAATGAAGATGTAGGGGTCCCGATGAATCGGGATTGCGCAAGACCGTTGTAGGCACAGATTTCCCGATTGAAAATCGGGATGCAAAGCTTACGCTTTGCTGCTACAATATGCCCAACCAAGCAGGCATTCATAGAAAGGCAAGGAAGTGCTTGATTTATCGATTATAATTGTTAATTATAATGTGAAACATCACTTAAGAGAATGTTTACAGTCTATTTATCGTAGTACAAAAAGGGCAAGTTTTGAAATAACCGTTGTAGACAATAATTCCACTGATGGCAGTGTGGATATGGTTAAGAGTGAATTTCCTGAGGTTAAGTTAATAGAAAACTGCCAGAATTTTGGCTTCGCCAAGGCCAATAACCAAGCTCTAAAAGAGAACAAAGGAAGATACGTACTATTGCTGAATCCGGACACAGTCGTTTTACCTAATGCATTAGATAGGATGGTAGAATTTATGGATGAAAATCCCCGGACGGGTGCATTGGGATGTAAGTTGCTGTATCCCGATGGAAGCTTGCAACCATCCTGCAGGAGTTTTCCCACTTTAATTACTGCTTTCTTTGAAAATACAGGACTGGAAAAACTATTTCTAAGGAATAGAATTATGGGAAGGCATCGAATTGGTCATTGGGATTATAACGACATTCGAGAAGTCGATCAACCAATGGGCTCAGCTCTTATGGTAAGACGAGAGGCAATTACTCAAGTAGGACTAATGGATGAGCAATTTCATATGTATTATGAAGATGTAGATTGGTGTTTTAGAATTAAAAAAAGAGGATGGAAGATATATTTTATCCCTTTAGCGCAAATAATTCATTATGGAGGTCAAAGCGCTTGGCCGAACATGCCTAAGATGAAAATTCAGAGATACAAAAGCAGACACAAGTTTTTCAGAAAACACTATGGAATTCTCTCGGAATGGATAGTGAGACAGATGGACCTTTTTGGGTTGATTTTGAAAACATTGTATAGAACCGCCATCATATCAGTCAATTCAATGAATGGAAACAACCACGACAAAGAGTACTCTCGAGGAAGCAGAGAAATACTGAAAGACTACTATGCAGTTATTAGGAGATTTTGGGAAATTTGGATATGAGAAAAAGGATATTAGATTGAAAAATAGAGTCAGTGAGAAAAAAATCAACAAAATAATAAGAACCCTCATATTGTTATTGGTTATTGGAACACCGCTTCTCTATGCAAGGTTTGTCTATAATCCCTGGTTTA
>DAOVHK010000047.1 GCA_030671905.1 Clostridia bacterium
CCCGGGCATCTGGTCAGGAGGATGTATCAGGAAGGAAGAGGTACTCCCAACCTGATTGGAGTTTATCAAGACGCTTCTGGTAAGGCGAAGAAATTGGCATTAGCCTATTCTAAGGGTATAGGGGGAACTCGTGCTGGAGTAATTGAGACCACTTTTGCTGAAGAGACCGAGACTGACCTCTTTGGGGAGCAAGTGGTTCTCTGCGGCGGGCTCGTGGAGTTAATCAAGGCTGGATTCGAAACTCTGGTGGAGGCTGGTTATCAACCTGAGATTGCCTATTTTGAGTGCCTGCACGAGATGAAACTAATTATCGATATGATTCAGGAAGGTGGCATTGGCTGGATGAATTATTCCATTTCAGATACAGCAGAGTATGGAGAATATAGTCGGGGTAAGAGGATTATTACCGGAAAGACCAGGCGAGAAATGAAGAAAATTCTGGGGGAAGTTCGTTCCGGTGAGTTCGCTCGGGAATGGCTCCTGGAGAACCAAATAGGTCGTCCGGTATTTAACAAGAGACGGAAAGAATGGGTGGAGCATCCCCTTGAAATTGTGGGAGCAAAATTACGGGGAATGATGCCCTGGCTAAAGAAAAGGTAAATTGAAGATGAAGATTGTTAAAGACGGTTGGAAATTTGTTATACCTCTTTTAATATTGGCTGTGATTCTTTTCTTTTTCTGGAAAATTGGCAGCCTCTTTTTATTGGTTTTGGCCGCACTCACTTTCTTTTTCTTCCGCGACCCGGAAAGGAAAATTCCCGAAGGAGAAGATTTAATTCTATCACCTGCAGATGGGAAGGTAATAGATATTTCTGAGGTTGAAGAAGAAAATTTTTTGCACTCTCGAGTAAAGGTGGTCAGAATCTTTATGTCTGTCTTTAACGTCCACGTTCAAAGGTCGCCAGCAAAGGGAAAGGTGGAATGGATAAAGTATAAGCCTGGTAAGTTTATGGCTGCTTATACAGAAGAAGCTTCTGGGGGAAACGAGAGTAACCTCATTGGTATTCAAAAGAGTAACAAGCCCAATTCTAATAGACAGAGAATTTTGGTAAAACAGATAGCGGGTAGAGTTGCTCGCCGAATATGTTGCTGGTGCAAAGAAGGAGACAATCTAATTGCCGGACAGAGAATTGGAATGATAAGGTTTGGCTCACGGGCAGATGTCTATCTCCCTCAAGGAGTAGAGATTAAAGTGAAAAAGGGAGATAGAATGGTTGGAGGTGAAACTCTCCTGGGGAAGTTTCCTTCTTAAAATGTTAGTGTAGTGCAGTTTTTAAAGACGTCGATTGGCAATTTTATCGCTGGTAGGAGGTTTGAGGTGAAGAAAGGAATCTATTTTGTTCCCGGACTTTTCACTCTGGCAAATGCAGGGTTAGGTTTCTATGCGATCATTTGTGCCATTGAGGGAAATTTCACCTCCAGTGCCTGGGCGATACTTCTAGCAGTTATTTTGGATGTTTTTGACGGCAGAATTGCCAGACTCACCAAGTCCACTAGTAGGTTTGGTTTGGAGTTCGATTCTTTAGCCGACTTAATCTCCTTTGGTTTGGCTCCCTCAATTTTGATGTATCAGGTAGTTTTAAAAGATATAAGGTGGGGGATGTTGATAGCCTTCCTATTTATGATTGCTGGAGTTTTGCGGCTGGCAAGGTTCAATGTCAAAATTGTGGAGAAAGATATCGCTTATTTCGATGGTTTGTGCATTCCTGTGGCAGGGGGTATGTTGGCTTCTTTTCTTGTTTTGCCATTCTGGGTAAAGGAGATGCATCTCTTCTTCGGTTCAATCCCTCTAATTATGATAGTCTTATCTTTTCTGATGATGAGTAAAATTAAGTATATAAATTTAAAGAATCTTAGACTTACCAGAAAGCAACCATTCAGAACTCTGATTATTATGGTGGTTGCATTAGTTATCTGGTTTTTTTCCACTAAGATAATTTCCATAATATTTGTTATATATTTTGTTGGTTATACACTCTTGGGTATAGTGAATGCATTATGGGGGTTCTACAAGTTACGCCTGGAGTGGGTTAAACAGCGCTAAAAGTTTCACTCAGTAAATGTAGGAGGGAAAATGGCATTAAACAAGGAGAGAATATTAATATTCGATACAACCTTAAGAGATGGAGAACAATCTCCGGGAGCAAGTCTGAATATAAACGAGAAGATAGAAGTCGCTGAACAATTAGAGAAATTGGGTGTGGATGTCATTGAAGCTGGTTTTCCCGTAGCCTCGCCAGGAGATTTCCAGGCAGTGAAGCTGGTTGCCCAAAAGATTAAGAAACCGATAATCACCGGGTTGTCCCGGGCTACAAAGAGAGACATCGATGTCTGCTGGGATGCAATAAAATATGCCAAAAACCCGCGCATTCATACCTTCATTGCTACAAGTGACATTCACTTAAAGTATAAATTGAGAAAGTCAAGAAAAGAAGTCCTTAAGGAAGCTGTGGCCGCAGTAAAATATGCGAAGAAATTTACCGACAATGTAGAGTTTTCGCCAGAAGACGCTGTCCGGTCGGATCCAGACTTCCTCTGCCGTGTGGTGGAGGAGACAATCGATGCTGGTGCTACTACAATCAATATTCCAGATACCGTCGGCTATGCCCTGCCAGAAGAGTTTGGAAGAATAATCAGGATGGTAATGGAAAGAGTTCCTAATGCTAACAAGACCATTATTAGTGTCCATTGCCACAACGATTTAGGACTGGCCACAGCCAATTCACTAGAAGCTATTTCCCTGGGAGCCAGGCAGATTGAGTGCACTATTAACGGCATTGGAGAGAGGGCAGGGAATGCTTCTCTGGAAGAAGTGGTGATGGCCTTGAGGACAAGGAAAGACCTGCTTCCTTTCTATACCAATATCGAGACAAAAGAGATTGCCAAGACAAGCCGCCTGGTCAGTAAACTTACCGGCATAATTGTCCAGCCCAATAAGGCTATCGTTGGCGCTAATGCTTTTGCTCATGAGGCAGGAATTCACCAGGACGGAGTAATCAAGGAAAGATTGACTTATGAGATTATGACTCCCCAATCGGTGGGATTGGGAGGGAGGAAACTCGTTTTAGGGAAACACTCGGGACGCCATGCTTTTCGGAAGAGGTTGCAGGAATTAGGTTATAAATTGAACAATGAGGAAGTGGATAGGACATTTCAGCAGTTTAAATTACTTGCTGATAAGAAAAAAGATATTTTTGATGAAGACATCGAGGCTATAATCGAAGACCAGATATCTCTTATCCCCGAGGTATACAAACTGGAATATATAAATGTAACTACTGGAAACAAAGTAGTTCCCACTGCCACGATGAGGTTAAGGAAGTTGGTTGCGCCGGGGAAGACGGCTAAGAGTAAAGTCCTGCAGGAGGCTTCCTGTGGCGATGGTCCAGTGGATGCTGCTTTTCGAGCAATAGACCGAATTACAAATATTAAGTGTAGACTAATCGATTACAGCCTTAAGTCAGTTTCTGTGGGCAAGGATGCTCTGGGCGAGGTTACGGTTAAGATTGCACCAGTGGCCAGAGGCCGTGCTGAGGAATTTAAAAATATAGTAACCGGTCGAGGCACCTCCACAGACATAATTGAAGCCAGTGCCAAAGCATATGTTAATGCGTTGAACAGGATGATTGTTAAAAAGAAAAAAAGGTGACAGGTACTTTTTCTCATTTTTCTCATCTCCATAGCTTGGTGGTAAGAGAAAAGTTAGGGAAAAAGAGATAGAGGGTTCCTTATGGGTATGGCAATTGCAGAAAAAATTTTAGCCAGACACTGTGGGAAAAAGAGCGTTGAACCGGGTACCTTCATTGAGGCTAAAGTAGATATTGCCCTGGGAAACGACATAACCGCACCTCTGGCGATTGAAGAATTTAAAAAAGTGGGAGGAAGTAAGGTCTTCGACCCTGATAGAGTCGTCCTTGTTCCCGACCATTTTACTCCTAACAAGGACATCAAATCGGCCGAGCAATGCCAGATTCTCCGGAGTTTTGCACGGGAACAGGGCTTGAGCCACTATTATGAGGTAGGAAGGATGGGGATTGAACACGCGTTGCTTCCCGAAGAGGGAGTTGTTCTTCCTGGCGACCTTGTCGTCGGAGCCGATTCCCATACCTGCACTTATGGAGCATTAGGGGCTTTTGCCTGTGGCGTGGGCTCGACTGACTTGGCTTTCGCCATGCTCACTGGCAAATGCTGGTTCCGTGTCCCCGAGACAATCAAGTTCGTTTATAAAGGAAAGTTGAATAAGTGGGTTTCAGGGAAAGACTTGATTCTCTATACCATTGGAGATATTGGGGTAGATGGAGCTCTGTATAAGGTTATGGAGTTTACAGGTCCTGTTATCAGGCGGTTAACTATGGCTGACCGTTTAACTATGTGTAATATGGCGGTGGAAGCCGGAGCAAAGAGTGGAATTATTGAGCCAGATAAGGAGACTATCGAATATATCGAGGCTCGAGCAGAAAGGCCTTATGAGATTATCCGCGGAGAGAAAAGCGCTCGATATGCGAAGGTTATTGAGTATAATTGCAGTAAAATTGAACCACAGGTTGCTTTTCCTCCTTTACCTTCCAATACCAGACCGATCAGCCGTGTAGGGGAGGTCTATATTGACCAAGTAGTTATCGGCTCTTGCACCAATGGAAGGATAGAAGACCTTAGAATAAGTGCGCAAGTTTTAAAGGGAAGAAAGGTTCATCCACGGGTGAGGTTAATAATAATTCCTGCTACCCAGAAGGTTTATCGGGAGGCATTGAGTGAGGGTCTGCTGGAGACATTTATTGATGCAGGAGCAGTAGTTTCTACTCCCACATGTGGTCCCTGTCTTGGTGGTCATATGGGAGTATTGGCTGAAGGTGAAAAGGCTATAGCCACTACAAACAGGAATTTTGCTGGTCGGATGGGACATCCCAAATCCCAAATCTACCTATCCAATCCTGCAATTACTGCAGCCTCAGCTATTGCTGGAAAAATTACCAGCCCCGAAGCATTATAAAAATTAAAATGGAAATTAAGGCAAAAGCCCACAAATTCGGGGATAATATCAATACAGATGATATTATTCCTGCAAGATACTTAAACACTTACGACCCTAAAGAGTTAGCCAGACATTGTATGGAAGGGGTTGATGAGGAGTTCGTGAGAAAATTGGGTCGTCCCTCAGTTACAGGACATTGTATAGTGGCAGGAAAGAACTTCGGTTGTGGCTCGTCCCGCGAACATGCTCCTTTAGCTATTAAAGGAGCTGGCATCTCCTGTGTAATAGCAGAGTCTTTTGCCCGCATCTTCTATCGCAATGCTATCAATATTGGACTTCCCATTCTGGAAAGTAAGAGGGCGTCGAAGAGAATCGATTCTGGAGATGAGATTTTAATCGATTTAAGTAAAGGAAGAATAACTAATCTTTCTAAGAAGGAAAATTATAAAGTACAGCCTTTTCCAGAATTTATTCAAGAGATAATTATTGCTGGTGGCTTGATGAGATATGTAAAAAAGAAGTCAAAGAGGCAGGAGAGGTAGGGGGTTTTTAGGTGTATAAGATTGGAGTTATTCCGGGAGATGGAGTAGGTCCGGAAGTTATTAGAGAAGGACTCAAAGTTATAGATGCTGCTTCAAAAAAAGCAGGGTTTAAATACGAGACTGTAACTTATGATTTCGGTGGCGAGAGGTATTTGAAAACAGGGGAAGTCCTTCCCGATTCTGCATTAGAAGAGATGAAGCAACTCGATGCCATATATTTAGGAGCAGTTGGGCATCCCCAGGTAAAGCCAGGCATATTAGAGAAAGGACTTCTACTGAGAGTACGCTTTGAGCTTGACCAGTATATTAACCTCAGGCCAGTTATTCTCTATCCCGGGGTTCCTACTCCACTTAAAGATAAAAAGCCAGAGGATATAGATTTCGTGGTGGTGAGGGAAAATACGGAGGGTCTTTATTTAGGCATTGGCAGGGTTACGAAAAAGGACTCGCCAGAGGAAGTTGCCGTGCAAGAGATGGTCAATACCAGAAAGGGCGTGGAAAGGTGCATCAGGTATGCATTTGAATTAACAAAGAAAAGAAAGAAAAAGATGAGGTTAACTCTTGTAGATAAGGCGAATGTTCTGACATTTGCTCATGACCTCTGGCAGAGGGTATTCTATAAAGTGGGCGAAGAGTATCCCGATGTGGAGAAAGACCATGCATATGTTGATGCCTGTTGTATGTGGTTCGTTAAAAATCCTGAGTGGTTTGATACTATTGTCACCTGCAATATGTTTGGGGACATCATAACTGACCTGGGAGCAATGATTCAGGGGGGTATGGGAGTGGCAGCCGGCGGAAATATCAACCCTGAAGGTGTAAGCATGTTTGAACCCATTCATGGAAGTGCCCCAAAATATACAGGTAAGAATGTAATAAATCCTATTGCCACCATAGTTGCCGGACAGATGCTTTTGGAAAATTTGGGTGAAGAGGCAGGAGCAAAGTTAATCGACGGAGCTGTCCGGAAAGCCCTTGTTTCTGGGAAGATAAAAGGCTTGAGTGCTGGAAAGATGGGCCTGTCCACATCTGAGGTTGGCAGCCTTATCGCCAACTATATTAGCTAAGAAAAGGGCAGGGATGGGATGAGAAAAAGTAGCCTATCCCCTTTTCTTGGACCGAAGATTGTGAGTTAGGAAATGAAAAAATATAATGTGGGTGTAGTGGGAGCGACCGGGCTTGTAGGCAGGGAAATGGTTAGAATGCTGGAGAAACAGAATTTTCCAGTAGCTAACTTAAGGCTCTTTGCTTCCCAGCGTTCCCGGGGGAAAACACTAAAATTTAAAGGGAAAGAAATTGTAGTTGAACAACTGACTCCCTCCTCATTTAAAGTTTCCTCTCCAGGAGAAAAACCGAGCCTCCAAGCCAGATTAGATATTGCACTTTTCTCTGCTGGCGGCTCTATTTCCAAAGAGTATGCCCCACTTGCTGCTCAGGAAGGCGTATTTGTGATTGATAACTCGAGTGCCTGGAGGATGGATCCCGAAGTGCCATTGGTTGTCCCGGAAATAAATTCCCATACTTTATCTAAAGATAAAAAAATCATTGCCAATCCTAACTGCTCAACGATTCAAATGGTAGTTGTCCTGGCTCCATTGCACAGGAAAGCCAGAATTAAAAGGATTGTTGTCTCCACCTATCAGGCGGTCTCTGGCGCAGGCCAGAAGGCAGTGGTGGAACTGGAAGAGCAGGTTAGTGCTATTGCCTCTGGCAAAAAAGTAAAACCAATGGTCTTCCCCCACCAGATTGCCTATAATTGCATTCCCCAGATCGACGTATTTCTGGAGAATGGCTACACGAAAGAAGAGATGAAAATGGTCAACGAGACAAAGAAGATAATGGAAGACGACTCTATTGCCATCACCGCCACCTGTGTTCGGGTACCCGTTTTTCGTGGCCACTCGGAAGCAGTAAATATTGAGACAGAGAGAAAAATTACTCCCCAAGAAGCTCGCCAGATTTTAAAGAAAATAGAAGGAGTGGTAGTTGTAGATGACATCAGTAAACTAAAATACCCATTACCCACAAAGGCCGCCGATAACGATGAGACTTTTGTTGGTCGCATTAGAGAGGACCAGTCGATATCCAATGGACTCAATATGTGGATAGTAAGCGATAACCTCCTCAAAGGGGCTGCTCTAAATGCAGTTCAAATAGGGGAAGAATTGATTAACAGAAAAATGCTGGGGTCCTAAATGTCCTTCTTAAATAGCCTCACCATCGGTCGCTACATCCCTTCCAATTCTCCCATTCACCGGCTCGACCCACGGACAAAGATTATAGCCATTCTGATTATATCACTTTCAATATTCCTTCTTAAGAACCTGTGGAGCTATTCTCTCCTGGCCATATTTTTACTGACCGTAATTCTCATAGCACGACTCTCCATTAAGTTCGTCCTTAGAGGACTTGTGCCTTTACTGTGGATTATCATGTTTACTTTCCTCCTCCATTTACTTTTCACCCCGGGGAATCTAATTGCTTCCTTCGGTCCACTAAAGATTACCGAGCAGGGTTTATCTCTGGGAACGTTCATTGCTTTGAGGCTAATTTTTCTAATGCTCATTGCTTCCCTTCTTACTCTCACCACCTCGCCCCAGAAATTGACCGGGGGATTAGAATTTCTCCTTTCCCCCTTGAAAGTGGTGAGGATATCTTCACATAAGATTGCTATGATGATGACCCTCTCCTTGCGGTTTGTACCTTTACTTTTCCAAGAGATAGATAGACTGATTAAGGCACAGAAGTCTCGAGGCTCAGATTTTTCTCATAAGAATCCCATCAAAAGAATCCGGGCCATTATTCCCATTATCGTGCCACTGCTTGTTAACCTCTTCCGGCATGCTGATGAATTCGCTTTAGCCATGGAATCTCGAGCCTACGACCCGGATAAACCCAGAGGAGACCTGGAAGCCATAAAGTTCAGAACTTCCGACTTAGTAACAATTTTGATAACTGTTACCTTTTCTGTAGCTCTCATAATTTTATGACATCATAGAATGCGAAACATAAAACTCACCATTGAATACGAGGGAACAGACTACTTTGGCTGGCAAATCCAGAAGAGAAAACCGACAGTTCAGGGAGAAATAACAAAAGTTCTGGAAAGAATCTTAGAGGAAAAGGTAAAACTGATAGGTGCAGCGCGCACAGACTCCGGAGTCCATGCTCTTGGCCAGGTTGCCAACTTTAAAACCAGAAATAAGAAATTAACTACCGACAACTTCATTAAAGCATTAAATAGCCTCCTTCCTGCGGATATCGTTATAAAAGAGGTTAAAAAAGTCGCTGATAGTTTTCATGCCCGCTACAGTGCTAAGAGCAAAATATATCGCTACCAGATTCTAAATCAATCCTTTTCCTCAGCACTGGGGAGAAGATTCTCCTGGCATATCTCTGAGTCTCTCCACTGGAGGAAAATAAGAGAAGCCAGTAAATATTTCATCGGAAAATATGACTTTTCTCCATTTTCTGTCACAGGTTCGAGCAGAAAAAGTGGACAATGCGCCGTCAGAGATTTCAAGATTAAAAAGGTAAAGAACTTGTATATTCTGCAGATCGAAGCCAATTACTTCCTGTACAAGATGGTAAGAAGGATAGTGGGAGCTCTGATTGAAGTGGGAAGGGGAAAAATCGAGCCAGAATACATAAGAGCATTGCTTAATGGGAAAGCCTCTACGTTACGTGCCCGGACCGCTCCTCCCCATGGACTTTTTCTCGTAAAAGTAAAATACTAATAATGTGGAGTAACGAAGCAAAACTTCGCGTCAATTTTTATTTTTGAAATTTTTGTTGATGGGAAAGGCAAATGGCAGTATAATATTAATAAAAGCAGTATCGCAAAACCCAAGGAGGAAAAAAGATGAAGGAGAAGTTTAAATGGTTTGTGCTTTTGATGGCTTTATTTTTTCTGGGCTCTGTGACTTTTCTTCAGGCTGAGGAAAAAGAGATGAGGCCAGAAGTCAAGGCAGCTATAGAGAAGCTGAACAGTGAGAACCCTGCGGAAAGGAGCGAGGCAGCTTTGACCCTGGGCAGATTGAGGGATAAGGCGAGTTTACCGGCATTGCTCGATGCTCTCCAGGATGAAGATTTTCGTGTGAGAGTAAACGCAGCAGATGCGTTAGGTAATCTGAGGGATAAGTCTGCTACTCCAGCCCTAATTGAGGCTTTGAAAGATGAGCACGATGGAGTGCGCATTAGTGTGGTCGTGGCTATGGGCTATATTAGAGACAAAGAGAGCGTTCTGCCTTTAATTGAAGCTTTAACAGAAGATGAGAATGAAGGAGTGCGCATAGCTGCAGCTCAGGTCCTGGGCAATTTACGAGATAAGAGAGCGACGCCGGTTCTCCTGAAAGCTTTGAAAGATGAGAAGAGGCGGATTCGCGCTACTGCAGCCAGGTCTTTGGGTAGATTAGGTGACCCTGAGGCTGGCGAGGCTTTGATTAAGGCACTGAAGGATGAAGAAGTGCGAGTGAGATTGTATGCTTCTGGATCATTGGGAATTTTGGGAGTAGCAAGCGCAATTAAGCCTTTGAAAGAACTGTTAGAGGATGAAGATGGCAGGACTCGCTGTGCTACTGCCAGTGCTTTGGGAAAATTAGGCGATAACTCAGGGCTTGATGTCGCTCTGAAAGAGCTGGAAAACGAAGATATACGAATCAGGACAGAAGCATTAAGAGCATTGGGTTATATTGGAGAGACGACTGAACCTGTGGTTAATGGTATTAAGAAAGCTCTAAAAGATAAGAATAGAAGTGTGCGAAGAGTTGCTGAGATGGTAGCAAATCAGCTTAGAATCGAAATAAAAACCGAAAAAGAGGAGAAACCC
>DAOVHK010000024.1 GCA_030671905.1 Clostridia bacterium
CCTGATTATGATGAACACCATGGGAAACAGGAATAGTGCCGGTCAGCATACTACAGTGAGCGGGAAGGGTCATGGGAACCGGTGAAATCACATTTTTGAAAAGGATACCCTTCTCCCTGCTTTTTAATCCAGTTATGGTGGTATCTTTCCTTCTGGTCAATATTCACGGAAGCAACTTCCTTACCATTTCTTATTTTAGCAATTCTATATGGAAATAGCACCGATGTCAAAAAAAAGGGCAAGTCATCTTTGAATATTCTGTGCATTATGCCGCTTATGACTTCTTTATCAAATGTGAGAGCAATAATGTCTCCCATTTCTATCTGCATAGGAAGCTCTCCTCTAATAAATAAAGTATAATGTGTCTTAGGTTCATTATCGCGGTTAAATACTTCCTTGAATTTTTCTTGCATTTTTTCAGCGGAAGAAAAAATATTTGAAAACCCAACCTTCAAGCCTCCCACCAAGTCTTTCAAGACAATATCCCTTATCTCTATCCATGTTTGTACAATTCTTGGCTCTCCCTCTACAATTTTAACCTGTGAACTAATTACTTTTCCTTGAAGTGTTATTGTGAGCCAGCCTTCCATTACACCCCTCCTTCCAATTCTATATCTTTCGGGCAATATTATTCGCAGACCGCGTCAATTCGCGTACTGATACCCTAAATTAGGAAAATGCGAGAGACCTGACGCATTCCGAATAACTCTCGTTTGTTTCTTTGTGCTGGCACGAGTATAAACTGCCTTATGTAATATTTTCTCTTCCGTGTTTCTTATCTCTGTTTTTTGCATGCATGTTTCTGGAACTGCCTACCATAGGCCAAAAAGAGAAGGGATTTGTCAAGAAGATTTTGATTTTCTGGCTGGTCTCAAGATATAAAAGACCTTCCCCCTCAGGAAACCTAACCGGGAGAGGCGATTGTAAAACAATCGGGTTCTCCGGTTTCAGTGTTTATGGTCATTATACCTTCGCCTTTGAGTTCTCTTCTACTTTGATTAATTACTCCTTTAAATATATTTACCGCATAACTCTCGTATTTGCTTAATGAATCGAACTTCTTAAAGAATCTTGTAGGTGACATACGATTAATCTCTTTATAGGACTTATTTAGAATGCGAAGAAACCTTTGTAAACTTCCATTGTGAAAATGAAAGACAACAAATTTATTTCTTATCTCAACCTGATTTAAGTAATCTGACAAACGGTTCTTATATTCGTGCAAATGGTTCTTGTATTCGTATTTTTCTAATACCTTTCCATATATATCTTCCCTTTTAGTTTTATAATTTTTTAATAGATAAAAGAACTGAGTGAAGCCTTTTCCTTCAAAATTATATCCGCCTATATGAAACCCCGAGGGAAAAATACATTCTGACTTATTTCTTTCGTGTTCCAAAGAAACTTTTAATTCCTCAATAAATTCCTCTATATTTTTATCTGGAGTAATTCTTTCATTAATAAACCTTTCTAGCCAATCACTCATGAGCCTAGTATTAACACTTGCTAAACCGAAAAATCCTATTCCTCCCTCGTATTTAGAACTGGAAATCTGAAAAATCTTTCTCGTAAAACCCTTAAACTTTACTGGATTTCCATTATTGTCAACTTCAACTATTGCCCGGTCGGCCGCAAATATTACTCCATATGGTGTAAAATGTGTTAGCAATAGAGTCATTATTACTCTTATTAATATAAATTTAAAATACAAAACTCAACGCTGAAAACGAGTTTAAATTTTGTTTGCCGCTACCATTTTTTGTGAAAATCTGAAACTTCAACGCTATTTTCTTGTATCCATTTTTCAATGTCTCGCAAATCGAACATAACCCTACCCCCCATTTTAACATAAGGGATTCTCCTCATACTTACCCAGGAATAAATCGTGTGGCGCAAGCAAAGAATCAATTTTTATCTTCCCACTTTTTTCCACATTCATATGTTTCTGCTATTTCTCCCTCTACTATTCTTTCTAGTCTATAAGGGTATATCGTCCTCGTGAGTTGGATGTCTTCATCTCTCGACCTGAGAAACAACATAAATGGGCCGCCTTCAACGTATTTTGCCAAATAAAATACAATTTTATCGTCTTTTCTTATAGGTATGTTCTCAGGCGTATCAAGTGTATAATCAGCCGATCTATCTCTTCTATTAAAATATTCTCTAAATACTTTCTCTGTTCTTTCGTATCTTGAGATAACAGAAATAAGTTTTACATTATCCACCTTTATCCACTTTCGTTTAACATCTGGAAAGTTTCTAACAAAGCAAACATTTCCCGAAAATTTAAGTTCTAGCCTATCTTTCGCCATTTTCCCTTTTTACCGGTTTCCTTTGCCATGACCGGGAACTCTTGACCTGTATAGATACTGCTTTTTTCGTCTTTTGATTATAGACCAACAAATCAATGCCTTTTTGCTGCCTGCTTAAAGGAATCTGAACAGAATAACCTTGTTTTTTCTTGAGATGTTTCTGAAGAAGCGAGGCAATTACGTATTCTGGATAAGGCAAAGTGAAAATTGATTCCATAGGATATTAAGGATTGACCAATTAAGTAAATTTAACTAAATCCAAGCTTGCCGGGATAGAAAATAAGAAGACTGGGTCTTCCCATGCAAAGTAAACACCTTTTGCCATTAGCAAAAAGAAAGGATTTGTCAAGAAGATTGTTACAATTTATATATCTTCTTAATCAAGTCATTGAGTACCCCTTCTTTTTGTTTATCATAAGTTCCTTCCTGTTTAATTGAGTGAATTATTCCAGCCACAAGCGTGTCTATAATTTTTAATTCCTTATTTCTTGGCAAAACAAAGGGAATCTTTTTAATATAATTTGCAGGATTATTTGCTGTTGGGTTTATTGTTCTAATTAGTTCGTTGCAAGTTGGTGAATTAAATAAAGCTAGCAGATAGCTCGTCCATTTTTTGTCATATGAAAAAATGCCGACGATCGATTGATCAAATAATTTATTTTCAATAATCGAGGCACTTATCTGGTTAGATGATACCATAGGAACACCAATGCCATATTTGAAGTAATATTCAGAATTTTGAAAACGGGCTTTTTTATCTCTCTTGTAATTTTTTACAGCTTTGATACTCCAATCCATGTGCCAATTGTCGGGTTTAAAATATTTTACTCCGCCACCTTTAACAATGGGTATAAAACATTTAGGACTTTTAATACCATTAAGAATATTTTTCCACCAAATATAATCTTTTGAAATTAGATCCTTATTTACTACTTTATATTTTTTGGCGTTTCTAATTTTAGGAGAAATTGGACGTAGATAATTTTTATCGCTACCTGAATAAAAACCTGTTACGCAAGCTGCTATATCACCGATTCTTTTTCCCACGTTATTAATTAAATGGGTAACTCGTGGGTTTTCAGTTATAAACAAAGCGTGATCAAGGTTTTCGTAAGTATTTTTTTGCGAAAATATGAAAAGTTGAAGGTTTTTTCTCAACCCTTTTTCTATATTGGTCAATTCTTCTACATTTTTAAAACCTGTAATTACCTTAAAATCATTTCTAAGACACTCGTTTTTGTTAAAACATCTTTCAAGAGTTATTATTGATAAATTTGAATAACCAAAATTTACACCAGGAAAAAAAGAAGAAGGGAATAACGTTATTTCCTTGACCTTTGTGTTGGTTAATAAATATTCTCTTAGCGTAGTATGCATATGGAGATTAAGAAAGGTGTCAGGTATTATAAATACTAAAATTCCCTTATCACGTAATAACTGAATACATCGATATAAAAACAATGTGTATGTTTCTTTGACGTAGAGCCCAGGGTAAAATTTCTTTAAGATTTTTCGTCTGTCGTGATCCTGCCATCCTCCGTAAGGGGGATTTGCTATTATCCTATCATACACTCCACCTGCTTTTGAAAATAAAAATAACTCTTCGTTGGTTAATGTATCTTCCTCTCTCTCAGTAATATTACTATGTGATTTATACTTTTCTTTTAATAAAGATACTGCTTCAGGATTCAACTCAAATATATCTATCGAAAGATTTGGTATTTTACTATTGAGTGCATCAATGAAAACTCCGTCCCCAGCACAGGGCTCAAAAACCCTTACTCCACTTTCTATTGAGAGTTTTTGAACCATATAACTCACAATTGGACTTGATTTCGTATAGTATGACCTATATATTTTTTCCTTTTCTAATTCTACCATTTTAGGTATTGGTCTAAATTCTGTTTCTTAAAGTATTTCATAGTAGTTTCTTTAAAATCACTTGTCCAGTCAATATTACTATTAATCCATTGTTTTATGTCAAATCCAGAATACTCTTTAATTTTAGAGTATGTTTCAGAGCCGCAATAGGCTTCCCAAATGCCGGAGTTTTTCAAAGTTTTGAAGTAATTATTATTTTCATCTTCTTTGGATCTAACGAGAAGAATAGTTTTATAATTTTCCTCTAAATTTTTATATATGCTTGCCACCAACAATAATCTATTTGTATTTCCTTTCTCGTTTGAGCTAAAACCACTTTTAAAATCTACTACAATCTTTTCTCCATTCAATTGGAAATGTAAGTCAAGTTCTAATTTTATTTCTCCAGAAGTAACTAAACTCCATACCTTATTGTAGTACCTCTTTAATTCTTTTTTCTGTTTTTGTGTTATACTCAAAGTGTCTATATAATCTTCAATTTCACTAGCAAACTTTTGTCTTATCTCCGAGAAAAGTGGTGGAACGAATAAGGTTATATCCCTGATAGGGTATTCAAAACAAAGTTTACAAAAAGGTGCCCATAATTCACCAATTCTACGAGAAAAAGTCATATACTCGTAAGGCCAAACCTCATTTCTATATTCAATCATTACAACATAACTAGTATAGGTTATCATTAAAATACATTTTAATATTTCCCTATTATTCCATTTTTCTTTGTTAGCTTTCTGTAGTAATGTTTTAATCAAATTATCTTTGGTTTCGATAATGGCTTTATTAATAGCACTTGCCTGTTGCTTAAATTCAGTACTTCCATAAGTACGTCGAATAACTTCGAGCGATTCATTCGCTCTATCTCTAAAATAAGATAACAACTGCTCTTTATTGACGCTCAATGACTTATCAATGCTAATCATATTATCCCCTTTTAATAGTTTTATCTTTAATAATTTTTCTATATTACCTCTTCAAAATAAATCCTCTTCTTCAAAAGATGAAAGTCCAAACCAGCTATCATTCTTTATTTTGCCTGTTTCCTTATCAAATTGCACAATTGCTACTCTCCGATATCCTGCTGAATGGGAAAGTATCACTGCTCTTTTTCTAAGGAATCTTCTTACTTCTTCAGGCATGGGTTCTATATAAATAAGTAAAGTATATTTAGCACTAAATATCTCGCCATACTGCTTTGCTTGGTAAATATCTTTTATCTTTATTTTAGGCTTCACTTCAACTACAACTAATTCCTTTTTATTACTTGGAATCTCATTTATAGGTTTATCCATAAAACCTTTTATAACGCAACCCATTATATCTGGAGAAAAACGTTCTACCTTTATAATATATAACGCAAGATCATCCAGAAGGCTTTTTATCTCATTACTTATCTTTCCTTTGGCAGTAATTTCAAAATAACACTTGCCTAATTTTCCAAATTCTTTTTCTAATATTTTTTTGATCGGCCCATAATATGAATCTTCCATTAATTCCCTTCAATCCTTATATACTTAATAATTTTTCTATATCTTTGTGGGATGCCAGAAATCCAATTATTATTCTATTCCAATATCCTTTGAATACTTTTTATTATCTTATATCTATACCTTGGAACAAACTTTTCCCTGATGATTTTTTTATCCATAATTAATACTTATACTCAATGGAAAGGGAGGGTGCTAATAAATTATGCTAAGCACTCTTTATTGAGGTTTCTAAAGAAATCGCTGAATTGCTTTCTTGTCATTTTTTTCAGATTTTCTTTCTTAATGCCATTTTCATCAAGATCCAATACTTCTATCAGCAAAATTTCATCTTCTGATTTTGTCCCTCTCTTGGCGTAATTCACCAGATACAAAGTGGCTTTTAAGTCCTTTGCGGCATTCCATAAGGAAATGAATTTTCTGGAATTCTTATGCCAATATCTCCCGGGGTGGCTCGTGCAAGGGGTAACGGGCTGCGCCTCTTCGCAAAGAAGAAATTCAAAGATTATATAGCCTTTATCAGGATGTTTCTGTAACCTATCGAAATTGATGGCGGCTGTTTCATCTCCTGCCAACATTTCCTTTGCAAACTCAAAACCACTTTCATCCCCATGCCCCAATCTTTTGCTCAGTGACATTTTTCCGATTCCACCTTGTTAATTCGATTCGTTGCAATCTGAAAGTATTTCTTATCAAGCTCAATACCAATAAAGTTTCTACGCAACTTTTTCGCAACAACTCCAGTAGTGCCCGAGCCCATAAATGGGTCTAGAACGAGGCCGCCTTTCTTGCTTCCAAGCGAAATTATTCTTTCCAGTAACTCTTCTGGTTTCTCAGTAGGATGAGAGGTAATATGCCTCTTTGCTGATATGGTCCATAGATTCCTCATTTGCTTGCCATTATTTATCTTTTTAGCAAGCTCATAGTCAAAATAATAATCTTTTGTTTTGCTTGCTACCCAAATTAATTCTGTAGATGGAACAAATCTATTGCGGGATAACAAAGGAGTCGCATTAGGCTTAAACCATATAACATCATTTATAATCCAGTAACCGGCTTCTTTAAGCGCCATCCCTACGGAAGGATGATTATGCAATGTTCCTGAAATCCAAAGGGTTCCGGTTGGTTTTAATACTTCTTTACAAAGTTTTACCCACTTCAAATTAAATTCATGGATATTATCAATCTTATCCCATTCCCCCTTATCACAGGTAACGGGCTTTCCATTCTTAACTGTCAATGAAGTCTCTCCTGATAAATTGTAGGGAGGATCAGCAAATATAAGGTTAACACTACCTTTTTCTAGTTTTTCTAACTCTTCGATACAATCACCCAGGATAAACTTAATCTGAGCCATTTTCTTTATCTATCCTTTTTTGAGCAGCCTCAATATAACTTTGATTTTTTTCTATGCCTATCCACTTTCTTCCAAGCCTCTTAGCTATTACTGCAGTCGTTCCGCTTCCTAAAAACGGATCCAAAACTAAATCCCCCTTATTCGAAGAGGCTATTATTATCCGCTTTAACATCTCTTCTGGTTTTTGGGTTGGATGTAGCGCTCTTCTATTACTTCCTCTCAACCTTTCCTTCCCTTGCACTAAAGGCAAAGCCCATACATCTCGCATTTGTTTAAGTGAGCCGTTTTTTTGCTTATCAGGATTTATTTTTTTTAATTCTTCGTAATTGAATACCCACTTCTTGCCTTTTACCCCCCATACAACAAACTCTGTGGAGTGCGTAAAAACCCTTTTTGTCATGTTTGGCATAGCATTAGTTTTCTGCCAAGTAATAACATTATTACTTTTAAAATCCAGCTGTTTTAAAACAATCATCACTTCGGATAGATTATGATAGGTGCAAGAGATATATATTGAACCATTATCTTTCAAGACACGATAGCAGCCTCCAATCCATTTCCTTATGAATTGCATATACTCTGGGGCAGACATTTTATCCCAAACTTCGTTCATCATATACCAATCGCCACCGGTTTTATTTCCCTCCCATTTCAAACCATTTTTTGAAAGGTTATATGGAGGATCTGCAAAAATAAGATTTACTGATTCTTGCCCAATCTTACTGTTAAGTATTTCTATACAGTCACCAACATATATACGATTGACTTTCATATTATTTAGCCGTTAAGGCTACCTCTTTCCATTGATTTATCACCTCTGGTATCTTTTCCAACCATAGGTCTGATCTATTTACACTATCAATCAGCTCAATTATTTTAGAGTAAAGTTCTAACAAATCTGTATGCTTAAATTGCTTGCCTTTTTTCTTTATTTTTAAAAGTATTCCCAACAACTCTACCAATTGTCCAATTGTTAAAGGAATGATTCTTTGCTTAGTACCTTCATATTCATATTTTGTGGCCTGCCAAAAAGTGTTAATAGTGTCTCTATGGAGTCTCGGGGCCACAAAAATACAGAACACTTGCTTATTAGGGTAACTATTCTCAAAATCCCTAAGATGGCGCATCACAGGTTGGCCTTCTTGATACCATTGAGATCTATCAGTCAACATTGTTACTTCACACACTGAATTAAATTGAAGATAGAAACATTCTATATCGGGTTTATTAGCTGGGGCCGTAAAAGTAGGCTCATTATCATCACCCACTGGATAATTTGGTTTGATATTTAGAGCATCATTTAGGGCATTTAAAGCCAATGTCGCCAATCGTTCGAGTTCTACAGGCTTTCTAGCAGAACTATAAATCTCCTTTAACTTTCGTATGTACTCTTCTATTTTCTCTATCTCTTGGGATTCGTAACGTATTTTTGTATCATTAAGCGATCTTCGATAAATCCTTAATTGTTCTATATACTGTTTCAAATCTTCTTTTTTTAACTTATAATAATCCTGCGACTTAAATACTGGTATCGCAACCTTCTTACTACTTAGTTCTTTAATTAATTCCTGTATTTCTCTCTGAATAGTCTCTGCTATCTTTATTAACTCTGCTTCGGTTTCCCACGGCAATGTTGGTTGCTTAATATCAGCGATATAATTCAGATATGCTTCTTCGTTTGGGAATCTAATTGATTCAGCATTATCGAATCTTAGCAAATCATCAATCTCTATCTGTCTGCGAGGCTCCAAATCAACAAAGAACCCTCCTCCACGGATAAAAAGGAATCTTGTAAGACGAAAATACCTAATGGCATTGTCTCCGTAATCCTTTAGATTATTTAATAGTTTGTTGACTTCCTCGCGTTTATCTGTGCTTAGAAATTCTTGGGCAAAACTAACCTTATACTTTTCCTTCAATTTCTTTTGGTCCTGCAAGCTTTTCCCTTCGCATTCCAATCTTAAATCAACTATTCTTTGAGCTTGTTTGTCTATATCCAGATAATTAATTAAAGTTGGGGCGAATAAAGAAAATTCTTCTTTGTTAATACCTACCGGACTTTTACCTAGTTTTTTCCATTTTTGATTTACTTTATCAATAAGATGCAATGTCCCAATGAAAGGTTTAATATTATACCCCTCGCTCTCTTTATAGTCATCACTACTAGGATTAGGTAATTGCCATTTGATAAAGCTTCTAAAGAACATCTCTCCCAAATCGTAATCTTCTTGTGATAAATACACCCCTAAAGATGTTATTTTAACTTTGTTATTCTCTATGACTGCTAGCCCCAGCTTTTCTAAGGGATTTATTGACTGCCTGCCCCTCATCGAAGGATCAACGTAATTTTTTCTTTCAAATATCTCTTTGGCCTGTTGGTATGTTATTGGCTCTGGATTATCCATAAGCTTTACTTGCTCATGGGTCAAACCATTGTAGAACTGCTGACTGCCAAAACCGTAAACCTTATACTGAATAAGCAATATCTGATACTTAGCCTGTGTTTCGACATTCCAAATTTCACCTTCTAATTTTTTAAGGATGCTTAAAAAGTTTCTTAACCGTTCAGGATTCCTAACTGTCGTTGATATAGACCAAGGTAGTTTCATTTTCATTGATTATACTCTCCTACAATACTCATATTCACTTTGCTTTAATAATTTTTCTATCTTTACTTAATACTTCTTCTTGTTTCCTCTTCGCACCCAGTTTTTCCAATTCCTTACTATAAAAATCAAAACCCCGCTGGAACCCCTCTCCTTCCAGAATTGTAGCAATAGCATACTTCTTCTCTGCTTCTCTTATCTTTATCTTACCTGCATAACTCTCTTCAGCGCCCAGGCTGAGTCCGTTTCTTAAAAACTTTTATATTTCCTATATAATTTTCAAACTGTCTGTTTTCCGCCTCCCTCATTCGTGTCAAAATTGCAATGGGTATTAATTAGGTACTAAAATCTTACTAAGTTAAATATAATTCCTGCTTGTCAACTGCTACAAAGAACAATCTTGCAACATCATTACATGATCTTTTCGATGTTTCTGCATATTGGCAAAAACTACTATTATTAATTAAACCTGTCCATCGTTTATAGTAGATCTGTTTTAGAATAAATACGACAAACATACGAGGCGTAATCAACTTAGAAATAGGTATTCTAATTGAATTATCATGACCTATATGAAAATGAGAAACCGGATGAATTCCAGATCTATATTCACGCTCTGAATAATCATATCGTACAGATACACAAGAAACGTCTAAATTTGCTTCACTCAACAACTGCTCATAATCATTTCTGAACAAGTCTCCGGCTTCTTCAATATCAAATTGGTAACTACCTAAGAATTCATCATATGAAGGCACATCATGAGGAAACTGAACATAAGCATACTGAATAACTGGCTTGCGATTAATCTGAGAAAAATTGAATTGAATTACAGATTCATCAAATAAGAAAATATCATAATCACAATTTTGAACTATTTCTTTATAGAGATCTATGTATGGTTTCGTCTTATCTGCCCAATTAACCCTTCTTGACGCTCCTTTAATATGATACAGGTTGCAATCTCTAACAAGTTTATGCTTTTTTAGAAATGCTACTGTATCGTTTATTGATGCGTAGAATTGGCCATTGTTCATTTGGTTTTCTTTTTACGCTTTGTTATTTCCTCAACCACTTTCTTTGGACTCATTCCTAGGGCACGTGCGGTTGCCCCAATGTCCCTTTCTAATTGATTTAATTTGTCTTGGCGATTGGTCAAATCTCTCTGAAATATATTCAGTTTGTTCCTGTCTGGCATTTTGAATATAAGTTTCGGATAGTTCTCGCTTATTTTATCTATTTCTTTTTTACACAGCCTTGCTTCATCTCCGCTACCAGTCAAGAAAACCCATGCTTTTGCTCTTGTCATTGCTGTAAATATCTTATTCCTTTCCTGTATAGAATCTTTATTTCTATACACGGCATCTACTCCAATCACATATACACTTGCCGCTTCATTTCCTTTTGCACGATACACAGTTGATAGAGTTATGCAACTCTTTAACCGAAAATTCTTACTGTAGAAGGACGTGTCAAGTAAGTTGTAAGTCATTATATCGTTTTTAGCTAATCGATGAGAAATATCATTAAAATATTCTCTAGCATTAAAATCATCTAGAGAAATAACCAAAATATCCTCTGGTAATAATTCATCTTTCAGGTCACTCATAATATTTTTTGCCACCCAGGCGCATTCCTCATCCATGTTTTTAAACACGTGCATCTTAACAACGTCATTGCTCTCTAAAAACTTGTTCATCAACAATGGGCTGTGTTCTTCTGGTCTAAAAATGGTCATCTTATCGCCAGTTTTTGAATTCCCTTCTTTTACTTCAAAACCCAAATCCTTCCAATGTTCGTTGTTTTCTGGCATTTGAAGAATCCTGTTATTATAAATACCCAATCCTAAAGCAAAAGCATACACAAGAATCCTCCTGGGATTTCTATAACATTTGTAGAGAACCAAGTCGCTTGGTTGGTCATCTTGCACTCTTGAAAAATCAATATAATATTGGCCTTTTTCATCTACGCCAAATGTTTGTTTTGGATCTTGTATGCTAATCTTGAATATATTTTGACATTCATCATATCCCCAGATAATCCTGTTATTCCTCGTCAATTTCCTGCATAATCTATAAAAGAAATGTGGAAAATCTTGCGCCTCATCTAATAATGAATAATCATACATAATGTTTAGATTTTTTTCATATAGGTCCTTACATATGTAATCAAATGCACTCTTTTTAGACTTGACCTCGTTAAATGAAACGGGAGTTACGCCGTTAGCAATACAAGCATTATAATAAACACCTGGTAGATTTTTCCCACCCCATGCATGAAGAATGTGTATTTTTTCCCAATTTGGATCTCTCTCTGAATATTCTCTGTAAAAACGTGTAATCAGTCTTTTGATAAAAGAATAAAGACTCTTAGTGTAAAAAGTATAAAGAATTTCTGCCTCGGGTTCTCGCAAATGCAATAATGCTGCTTTCATCGTTAATACAATAGTTTTACCCGACCCTGCTAATCCGCGAATTCTTTGGGGGCCATCAATAAAATGTAGAGCGGCTCTTTTCTGCTCTGCATCAAAAGTTGCTATTTGTGATTCAATTTTCTCTAGTATCTTGCCCTTTGTGCTTTCCTTATTCTTGTCTAATGGTCTTATGCTCGGTTTTATTATTGCCTTAGACCCTTCCAAAATAGACAACGTTTCTTTAATTATATTTTCATCAAGTGCTTTGTCAGATGCAATAGTTTCAAAATTGCCTACTAGTTCCTGGGGGGTTATTATTATTTCAATGTCTTCGGTTATATGTTTGTATCTGTTTCTTTCTTCATTACTCAAGTGTGGCAAGTAGACATACGTAGTTAAACGAACAAATAGAGTAGTGCGATTTATCCTTAGAATTTTGCTTCTCAATAATTTAGAATAAATCTGACTATGAACTTGGTCTAATTTGTCTTTTAGTTCTTTTATGCGCTCATCATTTAATGAACGATCTGTGCCGCACTGAAAAATAATCAGTCCGTGTTTTTTACTGAGAACTAATACGTTTGCTGCGGTAGCTTTATTTTCTTCGCTTAAATATATTGGAAACTCATGATATACAAATGAACCATTAAGGAATAAATCTTCTTTCCTATCACTAATGGCTTCTATAAGGAGTTTTGCACTTGGATCATTATTCAATAATTTTTGGTTTACATTTATTTCCATAGCATCCTCCCTTTATGGGATGACATAATATTCAAGTTGTAGATCAAATCTAGGTTTTTTGTATTCTATTATGTCTTCCGCATTATTAAGAAATACTTAAACCCCCTAAGATAAAAATTGAATCTACGAAATACTCCGTTCATATTCCCAAACAAAAAAGCGGGGCGACTTCCCGTAAGAAACCCCACTTAAAAAATCGTTATTGAGTTGTCTACGGGAAGTCGTTACATTCGTTCAAAAAGTAAAGGAGAAAGCCTTTGTTGGTATGTGCAAAACTCAAGTAAAACAGAAAAGCTATACGTCTGAGATGTAATACTGAAATCCATCCTTCGAATGAAGAAAAAAATTAGTTTTCTATGTTAAGACTGGTGTCCAAAAAGTGTCCATAAGAGGCACAAATTGGTGACTTTTGATGTATAATGGTGGATATGTTTATCGTCAGTGTTTTGATTTGTCGTCGGGGGATTTTCGCTTTAGCAAACCCGCCCCTTCAGCCACTTGGGTACCTCTCCGTCAATAACTTAAGTTAAACCAAAAATCAGAAATAAAGTAATAATATTGAGCGTTTTATTTATATCATAATTAACCACTTTTGTCAATAATAAGAAAAAGTAACTTCTGCTAAAACAGAAGGCTTGGTGACAGAACGATGTCTCTGCTAGAGAGCAAGCAAAGCTTACGCTTTGCTGCTATAGGGCACATATGGAACAGAGCACAGGTGGGCGACCACAAGGGTCGCCCCTACGCGACCTATATTGAGGCAGAGCTTCGCTTTGCGGCTACAATTTATTGGTCGGAGTGGGGATTTTCGGAGGATTCTTCTGTTAAAATGCTATATGTTTCCTGGGCATCGATGACGGGAGTGCGAGATATCTTCTCTCTTTCATGGTTTGAGGTGGGGATGTTGACTTCCAGTCCTTTCTCTTCTGCTTCTCGATAGGTTTCTTCTATTAGATTCTGAATCTGGCTATTATCAGGGTGCTTTTCGCTTATCTTTCCATAGAGGCTGAGGAGATTATTTGCTTCCTGGTTATTTGTCAGAGGCAGTCTGTGGCACTCTGCAAGTGCTTCATTTATTCTGTTTTGAATGAGTAGAGTTTCTATAAGTTGGTATCTGTATTCTGGTCTCTCTTCAGTTAACTCCCCATAAACTTCGGAAGCCTTATCGAAAGTTGAGTTCTCAACATATATTCTGGCGAGTTTGGAGAGATTCTCTGAAGTTAACTCCCTTCCCATCTGCACTTCCTCAGCAAGATTAACAAACTTCTCCTTATAGCCATTTTCAAAATAGAGTCTCAGGAGTCTATCCTGATATTCCGGCTTTTTCTTATCGAGCCGGCTCAATTTCTCGTAGGCGCTGATGGCTCCTTCGGTGTCTTTTAGCTTCTCACAGAGTTCAGCAAGAACGTTCAAATCATAGGGCTTTTCTCTAACTGCTACCATTCGCCTGAAGATATTTACCATTCTATCTTCCTGACTTAAATCGTGATATACTTGTGCTAATCTCTGTAGAATATCGTAATCGTCTCCTTCTAAGGAGGATTTCTTCTCATACATCTCGGCTGCTTTTGTTAAATCTTTTGCATTCTGGTAAGAAAGCGCTGCCTCACCAAACATTTCTGCTTTCTCATAGGCTAAAGCAGAACCGGAATCGAAAATCTCCCCTTCTTTATAGTGACTGGCAAGTATGTTTACTAAATCTCTGTTTTCTGGTAGATATCCAGAGACTCTCTGGTATGTAAGGAGTTCAGTATATCTCTTTAGAATCCTGTTATGTTTCTTTTGATAAATTAAGACAAGGCCGAAGCTGAGAACGAGTAAGGGAAGGAGAATTAGAAGAATTAACCAATTGGGGTAGCGCGGTCTGGCTTCTTTTATCTTTTCGGGAATAGGGGTTGGTGCGATTGCCTCTTCGGGAGTAGGGATTGGTGCAATTACCTCTTCAGGGATAGGGGCTGGTGCAATTACCTTTTCCGGTATAGGAATTGGTACAATTGCCTTTTCAGGAGCAGGGGTTGGTGCGATTACTTCTTCAGGCATAGGGGTTGGTTTGATTGGGGCGACTTTTCTCGCTAATTCCATCCTTAGGGACCTGGCTTTCTCTATGCCTTCTATGGCTTTTGAGTTCTCTGAGTCAATTGACAAAACTTCCTGAAATTCAATTATGGCATCATCAAACTGTCCATTATTAAGATAATCGTAAGCCCGGGATAGATGAGCATCTAAAAGGGCAAAAAGTTGTTTGGGCTTTTTTGTTTCTAAGAAATAGACATACGAGTCCCAGGGGGCGACAGCGAGATGCTCCCCGTCTCTGGTTAGTGCTAATCCCCAGACGCAATTCCCAATCCCATATTTCCATAGGAGTTCACCACTTTGACTCAATAGATACACATTTCCTCTTACCGAACCTAATGAGATATATTTGCCATCTCCGCTTAAGGAAACTGCTTTAACTCTATCTTCCATCAATTTTTTCCATAGAAGTTTTCCATCCTTGCTAAGAGAATAGAGCCAATTCTGGCTGGCTCCTATGATATTTTCACCACTATCGCTGAGAGCTATGCTTTTAATCTCTTCATCGGTCTCATATTTGCTCACTAATCTTCCTTGACCATCCAAAAAATAGATGTATCCTTTGCTTCCTACGGCAACGAATTGTCCGGATGCATCCATAGCGACTGCTTTTGGTCGATTTGCGAGTCTATATTTCCACAAAATTTCACCTTTATTATTAAGAAGATATAGGTAATTATCCCGGCTGGCACAAGCTATGAACTCTCCTTCCTCGCTCAGGTAGATATCTTCAATCCAATCTTTCATCTTATACTTCCCAAGAAATTTCAAGTCCTTACCAAAGAGATAGAACAAATCTCTCGATTTGGCTACAAGGTATAGACCATTTCCACTTAAGGAAATGGCTGTAATGTCATGCCCGATTATATATTTGTTCAGTAGATTCCCTTTTCCATCAAAGAGATAGATAGAGCCATCCCGAGAACTTGCAGCAATTCTCTCGCCATCTTTGCTTATTGATACATTGTAGAGTATGTCAGGAGCCCTGTAATTCCAGGAAATATTGGGAGTGAATTCTGCTTTGGCGGGAAGAACTAATCCGAGGAGAAGTATGGTAATGAGGAATGGTTTTCTCATTCGGCAATCCCGAAGGGCGACCACAGAGTGTCGCCCCTACATTATATATTAGGGGTTTAGTTCTTTTTTGATGGCTTGGCTAATGTTTTTGGCTATGTTTTCTATCTTTTGTCTGTCTTTTCCCTCAACCATTACCCTGGCCAGGGGTTCTGTGCCAGAATAACGAACCAGTATGCGACCTTCTCTTCCCAGTGTGGACTCTGCCTCTTTAATCAGTTTAGAAGTCAGGGGAAGGGAAGTAAAGGGCTTTCTTTCCTTAACTTCAACATTTATGAGAACCTGAGGAGCTCTTTCCATAATTCCTGCCAATTCGGATAAGGGTTTCTTCTCTTCTTTTATTATAGAGAGGATTCTCAGGGCGGTAATTAATCCG